>JACMLD010000481.1 GCA_014379785.1 Chitinophagaceae bacterium | reverse complement strand
TTCTCGAAAAGTTTTGGTGTATACGGAAACTTCTATTACCTCTTCAATCCGCGCGAACACAACGGCGTGTCAACAGCCAGAGGCGGAAACCCCGCTGCGACTGCAGTATTATACGGCAGCAGCACAATGAGTGTTCCTGACCAGTATATGGCAAGAGCAGGAGCAAGCTACAGGGTAAAAGGACTTACCATCAGCGCTGGTGTGAGAGACGAATGTCTTCCCGCTACTGATCTGATCGGCGGCAGTGCAGGATTCAGAAGACCAGGATACGTACTCTCTGTAGAGCCAGGCATCAGCTACCAGGTAAAAAAAGTGAATGTATATGCATACGTGCCATGGGCTTTCAAAAGAAGCCGCACGCAGAGTTATGCAGATAAAAAACGTACTGAGATAACCGGTGTTTATGCACAGGGTGATGCAGCCTTTGCTGACTACTCAGTGAATGTTGGTCTCGCATACAGATTCTAAAACTCATAACCCCGTTATATGAACAATTCAAAAAAACGAACCCTCTTTTCTGTCTTATGCACCGCGTGCCTTGCATCGGCGGTAGCACAGACAGATATCGACGGGATCATGATGACAAAAAACAATTTCTGTGTTGGACCAGTCTACAGCTATAGCAGCTGGAAGAATTACTGGGAAGGAACCCTGAAAAGAGACAATGAAAATCTCGGAACGGTCTCTACACAACAGTTTGCTGTAATGGGCAACTACGGCATCAGCGACAAACTGAACGTACTGTTTAACGTGCCTTATGTAAAAACAAAGGCGACCGACGGCACGCTACATGGTCTCAAAGGATTTCAGGACCTGTCATTGTTTGTAAAGTATATGCCTGTGGAAAAAAAGATCGGTAAATCAGACATCTCACTCTACGCTATTGGCGGAGTATCTACACCGCTTACAAATTATACACCAGATTTCCTGCCAATGTCTATCGGCCTCGCCAGCACAAATGTGATGCTGAGAGCCATGGCAGATTATCAGAGAGGAAAGTTCTTTACCACTATCTCCGGGACCTATATATGGAGAAGCAATGTAAAGATCGACAGGGATTCTTATTATGACACGGAGCTGCATCTGAGCAACGAAGTGGAGATGCCAAATGTGGCAACCTTCAATTTCAGAGCGGGCTATCGCAGCCAGTCACTGATTGCTGAAGCAGTGGTAAACAACATGACCACGCTCGGCGGCTTTGACATCACAAAAAACAACATGCCTTTTCCGAGTAACAAGATGAATGCTACCATGGTAGGCGTCAATTTTAAATATGTTGTGATTGCATTCCCCGAACTGTCTGTTATTGCCGGCGCCAACACAACTGTTGCAGGTAGAAATGTGGGACAGTCCACTGGATTCTACGGTGGCCTTTTCTATGTTTTCGATCTGGGCCGCAAATCAAAATCTACTCCTCAAACTTCTCAAAGCAAATAATATGTTATCTATAAGAAATAGTGTGAAATTGTTACTTGGCGGTGTTATCCTGTTTCAGGTGTCTTGTTCAAAATCTTTTTCAGGAAGAACCGATAATACGCCTGCATTAACCCCGTCGAAGTCTGACATCGATGCGGGTTTATGGAAGCCCATTCTGCTGACATCGCCGACTGAGTTTGCGGTACCTGCACCAGTTGCAACTACTACACCGGAGTATATCGCTCAGATAAGCGAAATAAAATCGTGGCAGGAGAATCTCAGCAATGAAGAAAAAGATATGGTGAAATACTGGAGCGCGGGTGCTGTGCTGCGCTGGAACGAAATTCTGCGCGAACTCGTGGCGAAACACAATCTGCCACCGTATCAGAATCCTGACCGCACTTATCCTGCACCGAATGCAAACAATCCGCTGGCATATCCAACATTTCCATTTGCCAATCCGCCGTACTCGGCAAGGGCATATGCATATGTGAGTGCCGCTCAGTATGATGCGCTCGTTGCAGCCTATCACTACAAAAAATTATACAACAGATCGGCTCCTTATAAAGTAGACGCTGCCATCAAGGTATTGATTCCACAAAATGATCTGCCTTCTTACCCGTCGGAAGATGCGGTGGTTGCCGGTGCGGCAGTGGAAGTGATGAAACTGATGTTCCCTGGCGATCAGGAATTCATACAACAGAAAGCTGAGGAGCATAAACGCGCAAGAATCATTGCCGGTGCAAACGTAAGAAGTGATATCGAAGCCGGTGAAGCACTCGGCAAGGCGGTCGCAGCAAAATTTGTAACCCGCGCCAGAGGCGACAGGGCTGGAACTGCTGGTGGCAATGCCGCTGCCTGGAAACAACTGGAAACAGATTGTATTGCCAGGGGCGAGCAACCATGGTACAGCCTCGAAAGTCCGAAAAGACCACCTATGCTCCCAATATTCGGCAAAGTGAAAACATTTCTTTTTGATTCACTTACTGCCGTTTCTCTGCGTCCGGGCCCACCACCATTGACTGGTAGTCCAAAGATGCTGGACGAAACAAAAGAAATTCTCGGGTATGTAAACAATCCTACGCGCGAGCGTCTGCGCATTGTGCATTTCTGGGCAGATGGTGCCGGAACAGTAACACCTCCGGGTCACTGGGATGCGATCGCAGCAGAAGATTTTATCACCAAAAATTTCAGCGAAGTAAGATGGGCACGCAATATGGCCCTGTTGAACATGTCGCTCATGGACGCAGCCATCGTTTGCTGGGACACCAAATATTTCTATTTCAATCCAAGACCCTGCCAGCTGGACCCGAAGATCAAAACGCTCACCGGCGTTCCAAACTTCCCGGCTTATATCTCCGGCCACAGCACTTTCAGCGGAGCCGCGGCTCAGATACTCGGACATATCGTTCCGGACAGAAAAGCAGCTTATGAAGCAATGGCTAAAGAAGCTTCCGACTCACGAATGTTTGGCGGTATTCACTACCGTGCAGACTGTGAAGTTGGCTTGCAGGTTGGCGCTAAAATCGGCAACCATGCAATCATCCGTGCGCAGGGAGATGGCGCCGGTAATTAATTCGCAGTTATCAAGTTTTCATATTAACGGTTGTCCCCCGATGTTTCTACATCGGGGGCATTTTTTTGAACTAAATTTGCCAAAATTTTTGATTCCGATGTTATCAATCAGACTTCCGTTATTTTTCGTTTTTGCAGTCAGTACGCTGTTGTCTTCCTGTTCGCCCAACAATGTAAATGTTGACGAAGGAATGAAAAAATGGTTCGACAGTGCCGGTGTGACGGGCACATTCGGGCTATACGACAATGGCCAGGGCAACTTTACGGTTTACAACCTGGCAAGATTCCGCGACAGCGCTTATCTGCCGGCATCTACCTTCAAAATCGTCAACTCGCTCATCGGTCTGGAGACTGGACGCATCAAGAATGACAGCATGGTGATCAACTGGGACGGCATCGACAGGGGAAGACCAGAATGTAATAAAGACATGAGCATGTATGAAGCGTTTCGGCTTTCCTGCCCGCCATGGTATCAGGAGCTGGCAAGACGCATCGGAAAGGATACCATGCAGCAGTGGCTCGACACGCTTGGATATGCAGCACGGTATGGAAAGTTTAAGATTACCAATAATCTGGACACGTTTTGGCTGGATAATTCCATGAAAATTACCGCCGACGAAGAACTCGGTCTCGTAAAAAAACTCTATTTCAACCAGCTGCCATTCCAGAAAACCACGCATGAATTGGTGAAGAAGATGATGCTCTGGGAAGACGACGCCAATTATCGCCTCAGCTACAAAACCGGGATGGGCACCCTGCCAAATGGCCACTCGCTTGGATGGATTGTGGGATGGATCGAAGAAAACCGGCATCCCTATATGTTTGTTCTTCATATCGAAACCGACAAGCCTGGATATAATCTGCTACAGGGACGTATGGCGGTTTTGAAGTCAATTCTCCGCGAGAAGGGATTTTTTCAGGGCAAAAAGTAGAAACTCTGGTTTAATTGTTGCTAATTACAGGCAGTGAACATAAGATTTGAACATCTGGAATTACTTATCGGGCTCGCAGCTATCCCGCTGCTGATTCTGGCTTTTCTGGCCCTGTTGAGGTGGAAGAAAAAGACCAGGGAAAAAATCGGCGATCCCAGACTGGTCAACCAGCTTGTCAATAATTATTCTCCAGTAAAATTCGCTGTAAAATTCGGACTCGCCGCACTGGCGATCGTTTTGATCATTCTGGCAGCGGTAAACCTGCAAAAGCCAGGCGAGGCCGACAATGTAAGCAGGAAGGGCGTCGATGTAATGATCTTAATGGATGTGAGCAACAGCATGCTGGCCGAAGACATCAAACCAAACCGCCTCGAGCGGGCCAAACAAATGGTGCTTCGTCTGACCGATAAAATGCAGAATGACCGGATCGGTCTTGTACTTTTTGCGGGACGGGCCTACATGCAGATGCCATTGACAACAGACTATGGCGCGACGAAAATGTATGTGCAAAACTCCGGACCGGAAGTTGTGCCCACACAGGGAACCGTAATCAGCGAAGCACTCAGGGTAGCCAATACGGCCTTTAACAATAAAGAAAGGAAGTACAAGGCAATGGTCCTGATCTCTGACGGTGAGGACCATGACCCGGAAGCCATAAAGCTGGCGCAGACTCTTGCACAGAATGGTGTTATGATAAATACCATTGGCATTGGATCTCCCGAAGGTTCGCCTATCATTGATTATTCCACCAATGAAGCCAAAAAAGACGCACAGGGAAATACGATTATCACGAAGTTGAATGAACCAGAGTTGCAGCAACTCGCACAGGCGACCAATGGCATTTATCTTCGTCTGGAAGATGCATCAGATGCCGCGAATAAAATCTCTGCGCAGTTATCAACCATTGAAGCCAAGGCAACGGGGGACAAATCTTTTGTTAATTACAAAAGCTTTTTTCAATGGTTTGCAGCTGCTGCCCTATTATTGCTGGTCATTGAATTGCTGATTCCGGAAAGAAAAAAAGTTAAACTCGCTTGAGAATACTACTCTTCATATTGTCAATCCTGTTAGTTTCTGTCAGTTTCGCTCAGAAAAAAGATGCGGCTGTCAGGAAGGGGAATGATTTATACAAAGAGAAAAAGTATGAAGGGTCACTGGCAGAATACAACAAGGCGCTGGCGGCAGATGAAAAAAATCCTGTGGCGAGTTACAACCTCGGAAACGCATTGTTCCGGACCGAAAAAATGGATGAAGCCATCAATGCCTACGACAATACCATAAAGAACAAGTCGACCGTTCCGGTCAGGCAAAAATCTTTTTATAACAAGGGTGTGGCGATGATGAAGCAGCAGAAACTGCAGGAAAGCATCGATGCATGGAAGGAAAGTCTGAAACTGGATCCGAATGATACACAGTCCAGAGAAAACCTTCAGAAGGCGCTGATGGAATTGAAAAAGCAGCAGGAGCAGCAGCAAAAAAACAAAGAACAGGAAAAAAATAAGGAGCAGGATAAACAACAGAAACAACCGAAAGAACAACAAAGCAAATTAAGCAAACAGCAGGTTGAGCAGCTTCTGAAGGCCCTGCAGCAAAAGGAAAAGGAAGTGCAGCAACGTTTACAAAAGGGCAATCCCAGTCCCACAAAACCAGAGAAAGACTGGTAATTATTTTTTTCTCAGCAGCTCCTGTTCCTTCTCCAGGAGTTTCAGATAACTTTTATTGCTTTTCACACCCGTGCTTGACAGAAAGCCGCTGACAGCGATTTTCACGAGGTAGTTGAAAATAAACTTCTCCTGGTTGCGTCTGAAAAATACCGCGCCATACTTGTCTTCATTGCGATG
>JACMLD010000480.1 GCA_014379785.1 Chitinophagaceae bacterium | reverse complement strand
TTCCTTTTTGGGAAAACATGACAGGCATCAGGATAGCGATTGGAATAGTAGGGATTACTACCGGTGTTATTGCAGCTTACATCACCCGCGTTCAGTCGACCGTAAAAACGCAGATTGCATACGCTTCGGTGGTGCAGATAGGACTGATCTTTGTTGAAATTGCGCTGGGTCTTCATGTACTGGCTCTGGTGCATTTTTCTGCAAACGCGTTTCTGAGGACCTGGCAGTTGCTGGTGTCGCCTTCAGTCCTGAGTTACCTGGTGCATAATCAGTTTTATCATTTTGATCCTTCTGCCCCGAAAAAAGTAAATACAGGTTTCAGAAAAATCAGTAACTCCCTTTACATCCTTTCGGTTAAAGAATGGAACCTCGATGCAATGCTTTTCAGGTACCTGTGGAGTCCATTCAAAGAAATCGGTCGCGGTCTGCAGGGGGTATCGACAAAGCTCACTTCGGTGATATTGATTGTCCTGATGGGAATCGGCGTATATGCATTGGTTGCGAAAAACTCAATTCCGGTTTTCGTCACTGATATTCTGCCACTGGTATTTTCAGCTACGACTTTGCTGCTCATCCTCAAAGCATTTGCGGAAAGAGGTGATGCGAGAAAGGCCTGGCTGATGATTTTTGCCAGCCAGCTTTTTATGCTGCTTGCGATTCTCGGTAATGCAGATCTGGGTCTCAAGGAAATCCTGATTTGTCTGGGTGGCGCCAGCCTGTCTGCAATCATGGGTTATGCCTGTCTGGAAAGAATGCATGCGATCGACAGTGACATCCTGCTCGATAAATTTCACGGATACACTTTCGAACAGCCTGTGACAGGTTTTATTTTCCTGGTGTCCGGACTTGGATTACTGGGTTTTCCTGTAACGCCTACATTTATCGGAATTGATTTGCTTTTCAGTCATATCGGGCTGAAGCAATATGGATTGATTGTTTTCGCCGCACTGAGTTTTGTGTTTGTTGAAATAGCGGTGCTGAGGATTTATTCCAGAGTTTTTATGGGACAGCATAAAAAACCATCTCACGCGATTGCCTATCGCTCGTCATAGAAAAACCTAAATATTTTACTAAAAAAGAATCAGAAAGCATTTGTATGAAACAGAGTATTTTCAAAGAAATCAAAAATGATCTTCCGGCAAGTATTGTAGTATTTTTTGTGGCTTTGCCTCTTTGCCTGGGTATTGCGCTCGCGTCGGGCGCTCCCTTATTTTCTGGTATCATCGCCGGTATAGTTGGCGGTATCGTAGTTGGCATGGCCAGCGGCTCGAGACTCGGTGTGAGCGGTCCCGCTGCAGGACTTGCAGTCATCGTTCTCACGGCCATTACCACAACATTCAATGGCAAGTACGAACATTTTTTGCTTGCCGTGGTCTTTGCCGGAATCCTTCAAATTGCCCTCGGATATCTAAAGGCTGGGTTCATCGGTTATTTCTTTCCCTCTTCCGTCATCAAAGGAATGCTTACAGGTATCGGGTTGCTGATCATTCTTAAACAGATTCCTCACGCGTTGGGATGGGACAAAGACGTGGAAGGTGATGATGAATTTATTCAGGCGGATGGAGAAAATACATTTACTGCTATTGGGAAAGCATTTGAATATGTTACCCCTGGTGCCTTGATCATAGCTGTCGTTTCCCTGGCCATTCTGATTTTGTGGGATAAAGTGTTATCGAAGAAACACAAGATTTTTCAACTCCTGCAAGGGCCGATTGTGGTGGTTATCCTGGGCATCGTCATGAATTATCTTTATCAGAAGGGCACTCTGCCATATCATCTGGATGCGGATCAGGTAGTAAGACTGCCCGTGCCTTCTACCGTTGGTGATTTCTTCAGTCAGTTCACCCTTCCGGATTTTACGGCTTTGTCAAATTGGAAGGTGTACCAGGTTGGGGCTGTGATTGCAATTGTGGGTAGTCTTGAAACACTGCTGAGTGTTGAGGCAACCGACAAACTTGACCCGATCAAATGGACCACTCCACCAAATCGCGAACTCAAGGCGCAGGGGTTAGGAAATATTCTTTCCGGCATGATTGGCGGTTTGCCGATTACCCAGGTGATCGTGCGCAGCTCGGCCAATATCACTTTCGGAGCAAAGTCAAAGGCTTCGGCTGTTTTGCATGGTATCTGGTTACTTTTAAGTGCGATCACTATTGCAAGCTTTCTCAATATGATCCCGCTGGCTAGTCTTGCGGCCGTACTCCTCATGGTGGGTTATAAACTGGCAAAGCCTTCCCTGTTTTATCAAATGTATAAGCTCGGTTGGGAACAGTTCATTCCATTTGTGGCAACCGTTGTCGCCATCATTGCCACCGACCTGCTGAAAGGTATAACCGTCGGTATCTTATTTGGTATTTTCTATACGCTCCGTCATAGCTACAGAAACTCACACCATATGAAGGATGTGGTCACGACCAAGGAAGGTCGCGAGGTACATCATATCGTGCTTGCCGAGGAAGTGTCTTTCTTTAACAAGGCAAGCGTGATCAAGGAATTAGACGCGTTGCCAAACAATTCAACAGTTATCATTGACTGCAGTCATTCAAAGTCCATCGCCTATGATGTAGTTGAATTGATTCAGGATTTTAAAATTGAATCAAAAAGAAAAAATATAATCGTAGAGACAGTAAACTTTATCGAGCCGGCGTTTTCTGCTCCTTCTGCACACTAATACCAACCGGTTACTGTTTATTTAAGAGGTTCATAGGTTGTTGTCAATATTTTTATTGATAATTTACTTATGAACCTTTTTCAAAAATTATTCGGCAGCAAACCGGTGATGACGGCGTCTTCACCTCCAGGCAACCATCGCGGCAGTCAAACATTTGAAGATCGTGAAACGGTATTATGGAACTTTCTCAATGAAACCATTGCATATTACAAATCAATTTCCTGTTATTGTGCCTTTCCACGTTTCCGGCAGATGATAGGAATAGACTGTACCGACTACCGGAAAGCTTTCGCGGTGAGCGAAACCGAATGCCTGATTGGCATCAGTTCACAGTTTTTTGCTTCGCAGCCGGTGAGCAATCCGGGGGAAGCCAATTCCGAGCTGCGGACCTGCAAAAACTGCGGATCCTCTTATTTGTTCGGGTGGCAGGATTTCAGCATCAGTGTAAACCGCTCTGTGATGAAGCCCGTCAGGATCAACATTGAAGATCGCGGAGCAGCGGCTCTGGTTCCAATTCCATTGTTTGTGGGCCCATCAGGCCATGGACTTCCGGACCGCACGCAAATGATACCGGTACCCTTTGATGTCTTTCAAAAATATATGCGTGAGTTGAAGCCTAGTTAAACTGGTTGAAATGGGCGGACAGCATATCCCAGTTGCGCGATTCAATTATTTTGGGTGGGAATAGTTTGCTTCCCATACCAACTGCCGCAGCACCGGCATCAAAAAATGATCTGAAATTTTCTGCGCCAACTCCGCCGACAGCCATCAGACCAATTTGCGGAAATGGTCCCTGCATTTCTTTTATAAACTGTGAACCGTTTACCGATGCCGGAAACACTTTTACCAATGTGGCACCGGCCTGCCAGCCTTTGTAAATTTCCGTAGGAGAGAATGCACCCGGGAAAACCGGCATTCCCGCTTTCACACAGGCCTCAATGACTTCGAGATTTAACACAGGTGTAACGATGAATTGTGCGCCGGCGTCTATCGCGCTCTTTAATTCATCAACATTGCAAACGGTCCCCGCACCGATATTCAATCTGCTTGTCCAGTGATCCCTCGCTTCGCGAATAATTTTGGAGGCGTCGGTCGTATTCATTGTTATTTCGATGGTAGTAAATCCTGCTCCATGGTACCTGGACAGCAATTCGGGATAAGCCCCTGGGTCTATATTCCGGAGAATCCCGACAATGGGGCGCTGTCTGAAAAGTTGGTCCGAAAATGTGTCTGCTGTCCCGATCATTGTATTTTACCTGTTGATTGGAAAATTTTGAAATGTCCGGCAACTACGGCATTGTCTACCTGAACCGGATCAATGCATGTTGTTCTTGAACTCAGACCCTTGTATTCAAAACCAAGACGGTAGAGCTCATTGAGCTTTTCGCCGCAGGCGAGAATGATGGAGCGATCTGCCGAATCCTTTAATGCATTCAGTTCCGCGCCTATGAGCAGTCCGCTCAGGTAATAATGATTGGCGGTTTTGGTCAGTTTATTGAAAAGCTGGTTTGTGCGCACGGTAAAGAGACTATCGAGCAGGTTGCCTTTGGAGGATTCTTCCACGCCCTGAAAAAAACCTTCCTTTTCCTCCGAATCAGATTTTTCGCCGGGGGGCGGCGCCGAAATCGCATTGTTGAGTAAACTGTAATTTGAAATACAATCGAAAATTTCGCCGGTCATATAGGTATTGAAGCCGGTAATTTTTCCACCTTCAATGCTGATATGTTTGGAATGCGTTCCCGGCAAAACACAAATTGCATCCTGATTCAAAACCTGCGGCAGACGAGCGGCAAGCCCGATCACTTGAGTTTCTTCTCCCCGCATCACATCTGCGTCTGCACTGACTCCCGAAATCAGACAAACATCCCACGGAAAATTTTCAGAAGATGGAATCAAACCCAATGTAACAGACCTGCCGTCGAGATGAAAAGGGAGGGTGGAGTAGTTGAGTTCGGTAATACCAATAGAAGAACCTGCCATTCCGGAAATAAGCAGTGGTGCACCTTTGAGGGACAAATCCGTTTTCATTTCCAGCCGATCAATATGATCTTTCACTATCGCGAGGTATACCTGGTGCCGGTTGTCTGGTTTCCCATTTCCCGTTGCCGCGAAACGTTTGTGAACCGAAATGATGCCATCGGTGGAATGGCTTTCTGCAATAACTTCCTGATTCCCGAATCCGGCAAGTTTTAGCCGGAAGGAAGATGAGCCCCAGTCGCAACTCAGGAGAAACGGATGCATCGGCGTTGGTCGTTATCGATCAAAGATAGTAGTTTGAAGTCCAAAACCTGATTTACCCGACACAATTCCGAAAACGTTTGAGTAAATAAAATTCAAGTTTCTGAAAACGATTCCAGCTTTTTTCATCAATTTGGATGAAGGTTTTAAAAACACTTAAACTGATTGCTTATGCCAAGAACTCGCTATCCGCGAAATAAGGTTCCCTTATTTGCATTAAAGCTGCTTATCCCACTCTTTCTTTTTCCCATTCTTTCCATGGCACAACTGAAAACGATTTCAGGTACTGTCAGAGACACATCAGGTACTCCGCTTCCTGACATTACTGTTCTCGTTGAAAAGTCTTCTACAGGTACAAAAACAGATGCCCTTGGAAGATTTACCATCAGCGCTGCGCCCGGGGCCACGCTGATTTTTTCGTCATTGAACCATGATCCGATCAGTGTCCGTGTAGACGACAAGTCTGAGTATACTGTTACCATGCAGTTGAGAGTGTCAGCTCTGAACGATGTTGTTGTGATTGGTTACGGCAGACAGAAAAAAGTGAATCTGGTAGGCTCGGTCTCAACCGTTATGGTAGACGATAAGCTCACCGCCAGGGCGCTTCCGAATATCTCTGCGGGTCTGAGTGGACTTGTGCCAGGTCTGTCGGCCGTCCAGAACACAGGCATGGCGGGAAGAAATGGTGCATCGCTTTTGATTCGTGGTCTCGGCACAGTAAACAACAGCAACCCCCTGATAGTGGTTGATGGAATGCCCGATGTTGATATCAACCGTATCAACGTAAATGATATTGAAAGTGTCTCTGTATTGAAAGACGCGACTTCGGCATCTGTTTACGGTTCAAGGGCTGCGAATGGCGTAATTCTTATCACAACAAAAAGTGGTAAGGGCATGAAAAAAACCGCGATCAACTTTACGAGCAATATGGCGCTCGAAACGCCAACCAAAGGATATCAGTTCATGGCTGACTATCCAAGGGCAATCACTCTGCACCAGAGACGCGCAGCAACAAACACGCTGCCGGGAAACCAGTTGTTTAAAAATGGAACGGTAGACCAGTGGATGGCCCTGGGACTGATTGACCCACTCAGATATCCAAATACCGACTGGTGGAATATCATCATGCAGAATGGTTCTTTTCAAAACTATAACCTTTCAGCTTCCGGCGGTGGTGAAAAATCGAATTTCTTTGCTTCTGTGGGTGTAAAAGACGAACTCGGTCTTCAGATCAATAATACCTATAAACAATACAACGCAAGATTCAACTTTGATTATAAACTCCGGAGCAATGTAAACACAGGATTGAAGTTCAACGGCAACTGGTCAAATTTCCAGTACGCTCTTGAAGAAGGCTTTACTGATCCGGCGCCAACCAACACCGCAGGGTTTGATATGCAGTATGCGATTGCAGGTATCACACCTTATGATCCTGTATCGGGCAGATTTGGTGGTGTAATGGCTTACGGAGAAGATCCTCAGGCATATAATCCGTATACAGTATATGTGAACACCCTTACCCGTCAGACAAGACAGGAAGCCAATGGAAGTATGTACCTCGACTGGACGCCGGTAAAAGGGCTTACTGCCACTGTTGACTATGGTCTGGTTTACTACAATCAGTTCTCCTACAACGCAAACAATCCCAACCAGGCTTTTAACTTTCAGACCAACTCATTTGGAAGCAGAACCTATGTAGGTGCAAATGCTCCGATTGTAAACAATACGAATACCGGTTACAAGACCATCATGAACGGCCGTCTCAATTACAATACAAAGCTTGGCGTTAATCATGAAGTCTCTGCCATGTTTAACTACAGCGAAGAATACTGGTACGATCGTTTCCAGGGCAGCGGCCGTAACGACCGTTTCCATCCTTCACTTACCGAAATCGATGCGGCGCTTACAACCATTCAGAGCACAAGAGGAAACTCCAGCACTGAAGGACTTCAGTCGTATGTTGGCCGTCTCAATTATACAGCCTTCAGCAAATACCTGCTGGAAGCGAATTTCCGGGTGGATGGATCCTCCAGATTTCTGCCGGGTAATCAGTACGGATTCTTTCCTTCCGTAGCAATCGGATGGAGATTCACAGAAGAAAAATTCCTTTCATTCCTCGACAGATATCTCACCAGCGGTAAAGTAAGGGTGTCTTACGGTACGCTTGGAAACAACAGCGGCGTGGGCCGTTCTGA
>JACMLD010000479.1 GCA_014379785.1 Chitinophagaceae bacterium | reverse complement strand
TACCTGGTATAAGAAATACCTGCCGAAACCCTTTCGCCCATATAATCGAAAGAAGGAGTAAGCGCGTATTGGTAAACTTTTGTGTTCCCATCAAAGCCGGCAATAAAGGCCGTGCCGCTGATTCCCAATCCGCTCTTGTGATAATATCCAATCGATGGGGTAAATGACAGTCGGGATGCCGTGGCCTGGGTATTCAACGAATTGTTATTGACAGAAAAAGTACGGTTGCCGATTCCTACACTGATGGTGGCGAAACTTTTTGGTTTCGACAATGAATCAAGGTACTCATCGAAGCCTTCCATCAAAGAATCGATAACAGAAGTAGTATCGCCTTTGGCGAAAAGAGAATCGAGACGCGACTGCTGCGCAAAAGCAGCAGTGCCGGACGCCACAAATACAATGATCAGCAGGGCAAAGACTTTCTTCATGGTAGCAATTAACGGTTGTGAGACTCCGAAAATTGCGGTGGGTTTAATGTGCCGTCACCCTAATCCGCCTCCGTGCTCCAAAGCGTAGCGAAGGAGTCGGGGGGTGCCAGGCCGGCCGAAGGATGAAAAGCAATAAAAATAACAAAGAAATATAGTCACCTTTGACAGATGAAAGAGGTGTTTCCGTTCTACTCTATAGGGCATTTTATAAACCAGCCACGCAGCCAGGCTGAGTTTGCAATAATGCAATTTGACCAGATGGAAGAACCTGATGTAGACGATGTTCATAAACATAGCTTCTACGAAATTCTATGGACAGAAAAGGGTGAGAGTAAGCAAACTATCGACTATAAGGAGTATGAAGTAACCCCTAACAGTTTGTTTTTCATTTCCCCTAACCAGGTGCACGAATTTGAAGAGTGGAAGTCCTTACAAGGCGGCACCATTCTTTTTACAGAAGGTTTCTTTTTGCAAAACCATTATAACAAGGACAAACTTTTTGAGCTGAGCTTTTTAGACAATTTCTATGCAAACCCCTGCATGAAATTCAGTAGTAAGGATTTTGGAGAACTAAGACAAACAATTGACTCGATTAGCAAAGAACATAAACGAAAGGACAGGGATCAAACAATAATACAGGCGTTCCTGCATATTCTGCTTGCACAGGTTCAGCGCTGTATTGACAAAGAAATGGCGAAGCCTGTCTCAAAAAATTACCTGATCCTCTACAAGCAATTCAAAACATTGCTGGATGCCCATTTTGTCCAGAACCATATGCCAGCCTTTTATGCAAAGCACCTACACATCACTCCGCATCATTTAAACCTCGTTGTAAAAAATATCACCGGCAAAACGGCCAGTGAAATCATACGCTCGAGAAGCATGCTTGAAGCAAAGCGGCTTTTGACCTTTACCGATTTTTCTGTCTCAGAAGTGGCAGCGGAGCTCCACTATTTTGACAGCTCCTACTTTGCCAAAATCTTTAAAGCCGAAACAAAAACAACTCCCGCAGCTTTCAAAAAAGAAATGTCCGAAAGATACCGAACAAGATAGATTCTGTTATAGCGTCAACGCTTGCGATGGTCCATCTTTGCTCTGTCAATAACAACCTAAAAATTTAACTCGAAAAAATGACAGAGGAGCAAATTCAAAATTCCGTAGAAGAAATCGTAGCCCTTGCCTTATCCGGAAAAGGGGCTGAAGCCTGGGATAAGTATTATCACAATGAGATAGAAAAGGTGGACCTGGATGGCGTCAGCATCAAAACAAAGGAAAATGTTTTGAAGGCTAATCATGCCTTGCTAAGCAACATCACTGAAGTGCGAACTTATGCCCATGCAGGCAGCGTTGTGAAAGGGGCTCGCAGTTTTATAGTTTGGGATGTAGATTTTGATGTAACTGGTGTGGGTATCATCAAAACCACTGAGGTATGTATTCAGGATTGGGTAGACGGTAAGATTATCAGAGAACGCTTCTTCGCATGAACAATCACTAAGGAACAGGGTCCGGTACTGCTCCAAACCAATCAACTATTCAACCTATCAACTAAACTCAATAACCGTTATCTCCGGCAATATCCCTACCCTGCCCGGGTATCCGATAAATCCAAATCCCCTGTTTACATACAGCTTCTGCCGGCCGGATTCATACAAACCCGCCCACTGCTTATACATATATTGAACCGGACTCCATTTGAAACCAGGAATCTCCACCCCAAACTGCATTCCATGCGTATGACCCGACAGCATCAGATCAACATCGCCATACTTCGGCTGCACCTCACTCTCCCAATGACTGGGATCATGACTCATCAGAATTTTAAATGGAAATTTTTCAGTCCCGGCATGCGCGTCGGCCATTTTCCCATATTTAGGAAAGCGTCCTTTTGAACTCCAGTTTTCAATACCCAGCAATGCTATCTGTTCGCCGCCGCGCTCCAGTACCACATGCTCATTCATCAGTAAACGCCACCCCATCTGCCCATGCACCTCTTTTAGCTTCTGCAGGTTCAATTCCTTTGTCTGCAGATTATCCCACTTCACATAATCCCCATAGTCGTGATTACCTAGCGTAGAATACACGCCCAGAGGGGCTTTGAGCCGGTTAAAGACATCGATATAATCATTCATCTCCGCAGCGCGGTCATTTACCAAATCACCGGTAAATACAATGAGGTCGGGATTTTCGCCCAATATCGTTTCCACTCCTTTTTCCACAGCGCTTTTATCTGCAAAACTGCCGGAATGGATATCGCTGATATGCACCAGCTTCATCCCCCGGAATGCTGCCGGCAAATTTTCATAAGCAAGTTTTACCCGGCGGACCTGGTAATTATATTTATTGCTGAATCCATACACCAGGCTGCCAAACAAAGTACCGCCTGCCGCGAGTCCAAGCCAACTGAGAAAGGTAGACCTGGCTATGCCCTGACCACTAAAACCTTCGCCTTCTGTGTTTCGGAAAAGCAATTTGCCCGTGGCCCATTGGAGCAACCGGCGGATATCATCGACAAGAAAAAAGACGACCGCTATAATTTTTGCAAAGAAAATTCCGACCAGCGTAGCAAAAAGATAAGTTCTAACCGATTTGGGCCATGCATCGGGATTCAGATAGGGCAAAAGCACCAGAAGCAGCAGCGCCAAACCGGAAAAAATCCAGTAAGCGATAAATATTCCCAGCCTTACACGGGGGGAAGCCGACTGACTCAGGAGCTTGACCACCTGAAAAACATAAATATCCATCAAAAGCATAATGACCAAAACCACCCAGAGAAATCCGGAATTGCGCATATAAATTCGGTTAAAATTCGATAAACTCGTCGAGCTGACTGCTGATTGCCTCTACTGTGCCCCGATCCGTCACCGGACCGCTGCCATTCAGAAGCTTATCAACCATCGAGATAGGGAGTTTGTTGGGATGAACCACCACTTTTACATAGTGTAGTATTCCGGTCAGATGTTCCATTCCGCGGAGATTACCCGCCCGCCCGGTGGAAACACCCACCAGAAGAGCCTTTTTTCCCCACCATGTTTTCTGGATATCTGTGTTGTCGATCAAAGATTTCAACACACCCGGAATGGAACCATTGTATTCGGGCGAGATGAAAATAAATTTGTTGGAAGGAATAAGTACCTCGTTTTCCAGCTGTTCAATTGCAGGGTTGCGGCGTTGAACATCAAGATGTTCGAGCGAAACATAGTTAGACTCAATGCCTTTTTCCCTCAGCATATCCCGGTATTGCTTTGCAATTTTTTCGGTGTTACTATTGCTCCGGTTTGTGCCCGAGATTATGGTAATCATTCCGCGAAGCTAAATCAGAAAATGGCAAGTCTACCAACGAAACATTATTTTTGCCGGAAT
>JACMLD010000478.1 GCA_014379785.1 Chitinophagaceae bacterium | reverse complement strand
GAGAAGACAACTATTATCCGGCTGGAATATGCCCTCGGGATATGATTGTTGCGTACATTCTGCCCATCAGAATAAAACCCGCCAGTAGTGTGATATATACATCACAATCACCAATGCAGGGAGCAGATTGACAATAGGAAAACTTTTAATGCCGCATATTCTGAACCCTGTGGCGAGCATGATAATTCCTCCGCAGGCAGAGAAGTCTGCAATCAGTTCAGGTGTTGTGAAAGGCAGGATATATCCTCCCAGAAAGTAAAGTGTCAATAAAATGACCAATTGGGGAATTACGGTCACGGACACTATCAATCCCAATGAGGCCGCAAAAATGGCTGCCGTAAAAAAATCGAGAAATGCTTTCGAGACCAATACAGATGTATCATTTGTGATGCCTTCATTCATCGCTCCGAAAATACCTGTGCCGCTGGCGCTGAAAAGAACCAGCACACTCACAAAATCCTTTAAAAACTTTTCTTCATTTTCCGGTCGGATTTTTTGAGGAAATATTTTTTGAATATAAGAATTGGTGTTGCCCGCAATTTTTTCTACCTGGCTTTCCAGCTTGAGCAACTCACCAATTGCACTCCCTACCAACACCGCCAGTATCACGGCGGGCAGCATACTCACTTTCGAAATCATCACGATCCCCATGGCCATGGAAAGGATTCCGAAAGTAAGTGGCAGCATCGTTTTAAGCCTCTGCGGAAATCGATGTCCGGTCAGTGCGCCCAACAGTGCTCCCGTTAGAGTAGCAGCCGAATCTATCAGTGGACCCGTTGGCATTTTGGAGATTTATAAATATTTCCTGAGTATAGATAACATTCAATTTAGCGGTTTTCCTGACATGAAAAACCGGCAAATCTTTTTTGGTTTGGGTAAATGGTGAAAATTTCCAGACCTTAGGATCAATGGTTCAAAAAATTCTCCCCGAAAACCTTAAACGAGAAATAGGCCCGCGTTCACTCGCCCTCGCCATTGTGAACATCACCGCAGGGTCCGGTATTTTTGTTTTACCGGCAATTATTGCCGATGGACTTGGCGCAACAGCTATTCTCACATACTTCGTTTGTGGTGCACTTATATTTCTGATCGGGCTGAGTTTTGCCGAGTTAGGAAGTAAGACTTCTTCCAGCGGAGGAGCTTATACTTATATAGAACAGGCGTTTGGACCGTATACCGGATTTCTTGCAAACAATATCTTCTGGCTGGGCGGCAGCGTGATGTCAGATGCAGCAATAGCAAACGCTCTGGCGGAAACCATGAAGTATTTTTTCCCGGCGCTGAGCATCAACTGGGTAAGGATCCTTTTTCTCTTTTTTGTTTTTGGACTGCTTGCGCTGCTCAATATCAGGAGTGTAAAAAACGGTATCAGACTGATAGAATTTGCGACCCTCGGCAAACTGATTCCGATGATTGCCGTGGTCATTGCTTCAATAGCATTTGTTGATCCGGCAAACCTTGTCTGGGAGATTGCACCGACAGTGACCAACATCGGCTCCGCGTCATTGTTACTATTTTTCGCTTTCCTTGGTCTGGAAGGTCCGCTGAGCAATGGAGGCGAAATGAAAAATCCGAAGCGTACCGTACCACTGGGTATTTTTCTTGGTATTGCCATAGTCCTCCTGCTTTATGTATCTATCCAACTGGTGACCCAGGGCGTATTGGGCGCTGACCTGGTGAACCACAAGGCTGCACCGCTTGCGGCCGTAGCAAATATCTCCTTTGGCAAAACCGGCCTGATCCTGATCATTGCTGCATCCAGCCTTTCTATGTTTGGTGCACTGGGTGGTGAAATACTTTCCATACCGAGGATTTTGTTCGCGGGCGGTAGAGATGGTCTGATGCCGAAACCACTTGCAAAAGTACATCCTGCATTCAACACGCCTTATATTGCCATCGCCGTGTATGCGGGCTTTGGTTTTTTTCTCGCCGTGTCCGGAGGATTCAAACAACTGGCAACGATCGCTAGTGCAGCAATGCTCATTCTTTATCTCGGAGTTGTGCTTGCAGGAATAAAACTGAGGCGAAAGGAAAAAGAAGTAAAAGAAAAATCTTTCAGAATACCTGGCGGAATGATTCTGCCACTCATTGCTGCGGCGGGCATTCTCTGGCTGCTAAGTAATCTGACGAAGCCGGAATTTATTGGTATCGCAATATTTCTGCTGGTCTTTTCCGTCTTGTATTTCATAATCAGATTTGTCAAGAAAAAGACAAGGGAAACGCAGGCCAGTCCTTGATTTTGTGACATGGTCCTTTCCTGAATTTGTGCCATTTTGCCCGCGCCTCTATTACTTCTCCAACTTTCAGGACTTCAATACTTTTCCCCAGGCCTGACACACACGGCATGGGAACCCATCAGCGCCGTTCTTGACGGCGCGCATACCGATGTGCCTGCATAGAACTGGGTGAAACGAATTCCCTGCGATGCCATCTGGTCGAGGTTAGGCGTCTTTATCAATCTCTGTCCATAGCAACCGAGATCACCGTATCCCAGATCATCGGCGAGAATAAAAATGATATTGCGTTTGTTTTGCGCGAATGAACCGTTTGCCAGCAGCGCGACAAGAAATATACAGCAGACCGACTTTACCATGATAGATGGATTGGCGGATTGTACTTTTTGTTTGTACTGCAAGACACCTTTTGCATAATTGACTTCGTTATATTTGCCTCTCTCCCCTTGTTCGTTAAACCAAAAACCCGCCTGATGCAACAGTCACTGACAGATGCAAAACGTATTCAATCGATCGATGTCCTGCGCGGACTCGTGATGGTCATTATGGCGCTTGACCATGTAAGGGATGCCGTGCATATCAGTGCGAATATTGATGACCCGCTGAATCTTGCGACAACAACGCCGGCACTTTTTTTCACCAGATGGATTACTCATTTTTGTGCACCTGTTTTTATGTTTCTGTCGGGCACATCGATCTTTCTGCAAAGCCTTCGCAAGTCAAAAAAAGAATTGTCAGCATTTGTTCTAAAGAGAGGCTTATGGCTGATATTGATGGAGTTTACTGTCATCGCTTTTGCGTGGACATTCAATCCATTTTTTAATGTGATACCGTTTGCTGTTATCTGGGCCATTGGTATCAGTATGGTTGTACTCAGCTTTGCCATCCGCCTGCCTTTTAAGGCCATACTTGTTCTCGGGTTAATCATCGCTCTGGGACATAACCTGCTGGATATTCCTGAATCAGCTCCGGGATTTAAGGCTGGTTTCTGGTGGGATCTTTTGCATCATGGACATTTTACAGGTTATGAATTTGCACCCAGATATTTCGCCATTATTGTCTATCCATTTGTGCCCTGGGCGGGTCTGATGATGCTGGGATACTGTTTTGGCAGATTTTTCGCACCGGACTTCAGCGCAGAAAGGCGGAGAAAAATCCTGCTGCAGTTGGGAAGCGGGCTGTTGTTGTTTTTTGTGATTGTAAGGTTTATCAATATTTACGGTGACCCGCATCCGTGGGCGACGCAGAAAGATGGCTTTACTACATTTCTGTCGTTTATAAAAGTGCATAAATATCCGCCTTCACTGATGTATATGAGCATGACCATAGGTGTTGCATTGCTGTTTCTCGCGTTTATAGAAAAAGTCAGAAACGGATTCACCAATGTGATGAATGTTTTTGGCAGGACAGCTTTTTTCTATTATATCATTCATATTTATGTGATTCATCTCATTGCGACGGTACTGTTTTTCACGAGAGGACATTCAATGCAGGTTGCCATTGATTCAATGCCAAATTTGCCATTTCTGTTTCTGATTCCTGGTGAGGGTTATTCGCTTCTTGTCACATATATCGTTTGGTTGTTGCTGATCATTGCACTATACCCGATTTGCAAATGGTATGATGGATACAAAACCAGGCATAAGGAAAAGAAGTGGTTGAGTTATTTGTAAATTATTTTCTTTTCATTAAACAGATAGTTATGGAAATAGGAATAGACAGTTTTGCTTCGGCAATGTATGGAACCAATAGCCTTAGTGGGGTTGATGCGATGGAGCAGTTGCTCGACAGAATTGCTTTTGCTGATGAGGTTGGACTGGATGTTTTTGGTATCGGCGAGCACCACAGGAAAGAGTTTCTGGATTCAGCCACCGCAGTGATCCTGGCAGCAGCTGCTACGAGAACCAAACAAATTCGCCTGGGTAGTGCGGTCACGGTTTTGAGTGCCGCGGATCCTGTCAGGGTTTATCAGAATTTTGCAACGCTCGATCTGATTTCAAAAGGCAGGGCAGAATTGGTTGTCGGCCGCGGCTCATCCATTGAAGCTTATCCATTGTTTGGCTTTGATCTTGATGACAACTATGAGATGTACAAGGAAAAGCTAGGTCTGCTGCTCAAAATACGGTATTAATAATTTGTCACATGGTCGGGCAAATTCCGCGCATCCCTGCATAACCTGCCGGTATATCCGCGTGCGTTGCAGGAAAAACTTCCGGTATGGCTTGGTGTTGGCGGCACACCGGCATCCTTTGTGAGAGCCGGTACTTTGGGATTGCCGCTG
>JACMLD010000477.1 GCA_014379785.1 Chitinophagaceae bacterium | reverse complement strand
TCGATCAGGCTGGCATATAATCAGTCCTTGTACAGTCGGTCAATGATCAGCGATGCGAATGTTAATCCCAATATGCAAATCGCAATTGTTCCGGGTGAGCGGAAGCAGACTGATGTGCAGATACTCCGCGAGAACTATGTGAATCTTGTAAAGAGTCTGGAGTCTGAAAAAACTTCGCTGATGCAGGAAACACCACTGTTTCAATATCTCGATCTGCCCGTCTTCCCATTAAAAGTGACCACTAATAACTTAATGTTCAAATTTATTGTGTTTTTTATTGTCGGTGCAATCCTCGCTTCGGGGATACTACTGGTTTATAAGTTATACCGGTTTATCCTCGACGAGCCAGATAAATAATTTTATGAGCCAGAACATGATCGAAGTACGCAACCTTTCCAAGCTGTATAAGCTCGGTGTAATCGGCACAGGCACTCTTTCCCACGATCTGAATGGCTGGTGGAAGCGAAAAAAATCTGAAGATGAGAATGATGGTGACGAAGATCTCTGGTCTTTGAAAGACGTGAGCTTTGACGTAGGCCAGGGTGATATTTTTGGAGTGATAGGTAGAAATGGTGCAGGAAAATCGACGCTTCTTAAGCTACTGTCGAAAATCACAAAACCAACCAGGGGTACCATTAAACTCAATGGAAGGATAGCTTCACTCCTCGAAGTTGGCACGGGCTTCCATCCCGACCTTACTGGTAGGGAAAACATTTTTCTGAATGGTGCCATCCTGGGGATGAAAAAAATAGAGATTAAAAATAAGTTTGATGAAATCGTTGATTTTTCGGGAGTAGAGAGATTTATCGACACGCCGGTGAAGCGATACAGTTCGGGTATGTATGTGCGGCTGGCCTTCGCTGTAGCTGCGCATCTTGAGCCGGAGATACTTATCATTGATGAGGTGCTGGCGGTGGGTGATGCGGAGTTTCAACAAAAATGCATGGGCAAAATAAAAGACGTTTCCCTGAATCGCGGGCGAACGGTCCTTTGCGTGTCGCATAATACCGTGGTCATCAAACAACTCTGCAATAAGTTACTTTTTCTGGAAAAGGGCATCCAGAAAGCAGTTGGAACGGTTGATGAGGTAATAGGAAAATACCAGGAAAAAGAAAAGGACACAGATTTGGGTAGAAGGGGAAATGTTCCATCAGATGGCGTAGGCTATTTTGTGGATTGGAAATTAAAAGGGCATGAGGGTTCAGACCAACACACCAGTTTACCAAGAAAAAAAACAGAGTTTATTTTTTCATTCACCAATACCCAGCTTCTCGCTCATTGCGAACTGAGGTTCTTACTTTTCAATGAGGCGGTCATGGTACTGAACGCGAGCAGCATGGACAACGGGGGAGTTAATTTTTCACTTTTGCCCGGTCATCACCAATTTGGTTTCCACGCGGATCTTCCTATCAGCCACGGACAGTATGGTATTGAACTGGCTTTAATAAGCAGTGGAACTGTTATTGACATCTGGAGACCGACCACAAAGCTGACGATTCTCAACAATTTCGAAGTTCAGATGGATGGAGCACTTCTAAATATTCCATTCAAATTTTATATTCAACAAAAATCCAGACAGGAACCTTTACACTCAGAAGCCTTATTCAAATAATATGCGGGCATCTCCCCCACCTATATTATTGGTGAGTCACAAAGCCAACAGGAGTGGTGCCCCGCTGTTGCTGCTTGATATTGCAAAAGCGCTCAAAGAGAGACAAGTTGCAAAGTTTGCCATCTTGTGCATGGAGGATGGGGAACTGGTGTCTGAGTTTGAACAGATTGGTCAAACATTTCTTTGGAAAAAAAACGGGAGTACCAGCCGCGCCGGTCAGATAGCAAGGAGTCTATTCATCCTATACCAGCTGAGAAAGTTCCGCATATTTTTTCTCAATACCATTGTGCATGGTCATCTTCAGAACAAGCTTAAAAGATTTTCGAGAAAATCGGTTTGTTATGTCCATGAGCTGGAAGCCGCCATTCAGATGCTCACCAACGAAAAGGGCCGCGAGCATGCGTTTGCTCTTACAGATAGCTTTGTTGCAGTCTCAGAGGCGGTTAAAGAAAATCTCGTTCATAAACATGCAGTGCGGCCAGAAAAAATAAAGGTGCTTGCTTCTCCGGTTGCAGTTACCCACAGGTCGGCGACCGACCATAGTGATTTTGTGAAAGCATTTCGTTTACAGCACCGGATTGGCAAAGGTAAAATATTCGGGGTTTTGGGAAATGCGGAATGGAGGAAGGGATTCGACTTACTGGTGCCATTGGTCACAGCGTACTTTCATTTGTATCCTGAATCAGAGGATGTCTTTGTATGGAAGGGTTTTCATTTTTCAAGCTACTCTTCCTTTAGTGACTCTTATGATTTGCAGAAGTCAGCTGTCAAAGACCGTATCGTACTCCTACCCCATGGGCCGGACAGTATGGAGCATCTGGCCTGCTTCGATGTTCATTTGCTGCTTTCCCGCGAAGATCCATATCCGCTGGCCACCCTTGAGGCGGCAAGCTTTGGTATTCCTACAATCTGTTTTGAAGGCAGCGGAGGAACCACAGAATTTGTTGAGGAAGACTGTGGGTTTTCCGTACCCTATGGCAATCTGATCAGCATGGCTGAAAAATTGAAATTACTGGCAACCGACGACAAGTTAAGGAGCGCTCAGGGAGCAAGGTGCAGAGAAAAGTTGCTATTGAGGCATGAAAAGTCGCGCGCCATGGAAGCCATCATCAACACAATGAAAATTTTCTGAGCAAAACATGATATCTATAATAATCTGCTCAAGAGACGAGGCATCCCTCAGCAAAGTAAGCTCAAACGTTGC
>JACMLD010000052.1 GCA_014379785.1 Chitinophagaceae bacterium | reverse complement strand
TTTTTTTTGGGACAGTGCCTTAAACACCCGTTTCCGGGGCTTGACTTTCAAAGGATAGTTGGATATTCTTTTCTCAGGATATTGGATCGTCGTTCAATACAAATATGGTGGAAGATTCGGGTTTGTCCGAGGATTTTAAGGGCTTATTATTCACGGTAGAGGCTAACCGGTAGATCAGGTAAGTGCTATTTTGCGAGGGTGGTAAGGAGATATCCGGATAGTTGATCCTGATCAAACGGGGAGAACCATTGATACCCTTTATCCTTCCTGAACCAGGTGAGTTGTCGCTTGGCGTATTGCTTTGTATTTGTCCTGATGCGTGCCACGGCTGTGTTGAAATCAAGAGAACCGTCGAGCCATTCGAACAGCTCAGAATAGCCCACAGTCTGCAATGCGGTGAGATAACGGTAATGCACAAGCGATTTTACCTCATCGGCCAATCCTGCTTCCATCATGGCGTCTGTACGTATTTCAATGCGGTGGTTTAATTCTTCCTTCGGCAGTGTGAGTCCGATTTTTATTATTTGAAATGGTCGCTGTTTTGGTTGCTGATGCTGATAAGACTGGAGTGTGTTGCCTGTAGAAAGTTTTACTTCCAGTGCGCGCATGACGCGGTGTGGATTTCCGATTTCACCATGTGCAAAGAAATCAGAATCGGCGTCTCTGATTTCATTTTTCAGCCATTCCAGTCCGCCCGCTGCATATCCCTCTTTTACTTTTGACTTCACGGCATCGCTGATGGCCGGAATATCGTCCAGACCTTCGCAGAATGCTTTGAGATAGAGTCCGGTCCCGCCGGTGACAACCGCTACATCGTTTTGTCTGAAGATTTCTTGTACAGAGTCGAGCGCATACTCTTCAAAAACCGATGCATTGACTACATCGGTTACTGAATGAGAATTGATGAAGTAATGCGGAACTTCATGAAGTTGCTCTGCTGAGGGTTTGGCCACCCCGATATTCATTTCGCGGTAGCATTGCCGTGAGTCAGCCGATATGATGGATGTCCTGAAAGTTTTTGCAATTGCAATCGCTGCAGCTGTTTTTCCCACGGCGGTGGGACCGGCAATGACGATGCAGGTTTTTTTCAATTTATATTTCTTCAGTGGCTTCGCTTTCCCCCTCCTCGCCTGATTCCATGTCTTCTGCATCAGACGCTTCGCCTTCTTCTCCAAATCCTTCGGCACCGGTTTTGAGATCGTATTTTTCTTCCATTTCAGCCAGCTTGTCGCTTACCAAACCTTTGGTGCCGTATTGGGACGGTGCGATGCCTTCGGTGCGGACAACAGCGGGATAGTCGATTCTTGGGTTTTCTTCTTTTGAGATATTTATCAGTTCAACCCAGAACACCCAATTTTTTGCAAAATCGTAGACGTAAACAAATTTCTGGTTTGGATCAGCGGTTTGTGAACCCACTGTGGTGCTTTCCATCAGCAATGGCTCTACCTTATAGGTTTTGTCGTATTTCTGAAAGGTAATTTCCTTACCGCGCTGCCAGTGGTCATTGCTCCGGTAGAAAGTTGCCTGGTGTTTGCTGTCGAACTCATAGCTTTTCAGGATGGCCTGGTGCAGCTGCAGGAAGTTCTGGGTATGACGGATGGCAACATCGCGGTATACACTGTCGTCTTCTTCAAAATAAACCCTGAATTTTAATATGGCCATTGCGTCTTATTGCGATTTAAAAATTCCCGGATGCTGCCGGACTAAGTTCAAAAATAAACAATTTTATTTCACCGGTTGAAGATTCAGCTCCTTTGCTTTTCTGACCATAAGATTGTATGCTGAATCGTAGTTGTTTTCTATTTCGCCGTCGAGGATTGCATCCTTGATGGCATTTTTTATTTCACCCACCTCCCGGCTGGGGCCGATTCCAAAAATCTCCATGATCATTTCGCCGGTAATCGGGGGCTGCCATTCTCTTATACGGTCTTTTTCTTCCACTTCCGCCATGCGCTGTCTGACCATTTCAAAATTCTCGAGGAAGCGCTTGACCTTCTGCCTGTTTTTACTGGTAATGTCTGCTTCGCACAGTGTCATCAATGCGTCGACGTCCTGCCCTGCATCATAAAGAAGGCGCCGGACCGCTGAGTCGGTGATATTCTCTTTGGTGAGGCTAATCGGTCTCAGGTGCAATTCCACCAGTTTGCGCACAAAGCGCATTTTTT
>JACMLD010000476.1 GCA_014379785.1 Chitinophagaceae bacterium | reverse complement strand
TATCTCGACAGCATCAGAAAAGTGCCGAACGCTATTATTCTGAACAGTTCAAAATGGCTGAACCAGGTCTGCATTCAAACAATAGATCCCGCCGCATTGGCCAAAATCAATGGATTTTCTTTTGTGAAAAAAACGGAGGCCATCGCGCCAGCAGCAGCACCGGGTCTGCCGCCGGTTGCATCCCTTAAATTTCCCAAAGAGTCCGGAACAGTGCTCGGACTCCCACCTGTAATTGCAGGAGTGAATGGCATCAGCGTAAACTATTATGACTACGGAAGCAGCCTGGGTCAGGTGCATATACATGAAGGTGAATACCTGCACAATCTTGGTTTCAGAGGCGAAGGCATGGTCATCGCTGTCCTCGATGCAGGGTTTTTAAATTTTAAAACAAACCAGATATTTGACAGCCTGCGTGCAAACAACCAGATACTCGGCGAATACGATTATGTGAAGAACGAGACAAGCACCAATGAAGATCATCCACACGGTGCCTGGTGTCTCTCTGTCCTTGCTGCCAACAAGCAGGGCAGCATGGTGGGGACAGCGCCAAAAGCAAAATACTGGCTGCTGCGAACTGAAGACGCAGCCACAGAGTTTCCGATTGAGGAGCAAAACTGGGCGGTGGCTGCAGAATTTGCTGACAGCGTGGGAGCCGACATTATCACATCTTCTCTCGGATACACAAATTTTGATAACCCCGCATACAATCATACCTATGCGCAGCGTGATGGCAATACTACCATCATTACCCGCGCTGCAGATCTGGCCGCAAAAAAAGGTCTGCTGGTCACCAATAGTGCGGGCAATGACGGCGACAATGGATCAGATGTAAAATTCGTGGCTGCTCCGGCCGATGGTGACAGCGTTCTTACAATCGGTGCTACAGATATCAACGGAAACATCGCTGGCTTCAGTAGCTGGGGACCCAATGGTGCCGGCAAGCTGAAACCAAATGTTGTATCAGTAGGATTGAATGCGATCGTTGCATCTTCCGGATCAGGTTTGCCTACTCCATTAAACGGGACATCATTCGCCAATCCAAATCTCTGTGGATTGGTTGCCTGCCTCTGGCAGGCATTTCCTGAGTTTAGCAATATGGAAATAATCGATGCGGTACAAAAAAGTGCAAATAAATTTCAGACTCCTGATTTCAGATATGGATATGGCATTCCGAATATGAAAAATGCATTCGATATTCTGCAGGGCATAAGGGAATTGCGATCGCTGCAAATCGACCAGATCCTCGGAGAAAATTATATAAAGGCTTATCCTGTGCCATTTAAAAACAATCTCACCCTGTTGCTCAAGGCGCCGATGGCGGGCCGGGCAAATCTTATGCTGATCAATGCCGCAGGCGCAACTATTGAGACAAAAACAATAGATGTACAGGCAGGCATGGTCTATACCATCGAATTTTCAAAAGCTCCGCTGATCAGCAACGGTGTCTATACCATCTATTTTACCGATGGCAAAAACATCAAATCTGTCCGGGTTGTCAGACAGTAAAACTCGCAGCAAACAGGGTGTCTGATTTTCTTTCATATCCATGCATCATCCGCATCTCATTTAACTGAAGATGAAAATGCTTTCGCAGAAAAGAAACCATTTCTTCATTTTCCATCCTGAAAACGGAGCAGGTGATATATACAAGAGTTCCACCTTTTGCAATATGGGGAACAACGTTTGAAATGATCCTGCGTTGCAGAAGACTATACTTTTTGATTTTGCTTTCATCAAAAAACATCAGCTGTTCAGGATTTCTGCCCCAGGTCCCTGAACCGGTACAAGGCAAATCAGCAATTACCAGATCCGCATCAGGAAATGTTTCCCTGACCCCTTCTTCGGCAAGATCACAAACAAAAGATTCATAATTTTTTATGCCTGCTCTTGCAAAACGTTTGTTGAGATTGGCAAGAATGGATTCGCGGACATCCGTCACCGTTAGATCGAGTGAACCCAGCGCGTCAACCGCCATAATAGACTTGCCGCCACTTGCTGCGCAGCAGTCCCATAGATGAAATTTTTTTGTCTGCCTGATATTTTTGAGCAAAAATCCTGTTTCCTGCGAACTCAGATCCTGTATCACTGCATCCTGATCGAGGTTGATGACGTCTTCCAGTTTTGAAGCATTGTTGAGCGCCAGTGCCTGCGGACTGACTTCTCTGAATGGAATGGCCGCCTCTGTAAGCTTGTACCTGGTGCTTACTTCCCGACCCGGTCGCATGCGGAGAAAAAGATCCGGCTGCACAAAAAAAGATTCATTGAATTTCCTGAAGTCGACGCCATCTGACAAATGTTCTTTCCAGGGGAAAACCGGTTCGAAGCTGAGATATTCGATTTTTTCCGGTACCGTCATTCCGGCATATTCACACCACTCCGGTTTTAACTGCCTGAGCAGATCATCCGGACCCGTGCTGCACATAAAATATCCTGTGATGATTCGCTCCGTAAGTTCTGCTTCCGGCATCGCCTTGCCTGTCCTGAAAAAACAGTAACACAGATGGCTGATCGTCTTACGGTCGCGGGAACCATATTTTTTGTTTGCGGCAAAAAACTGTTTGATATATGCGGGAAAAGGCTGTTCGCCTTTATATTTCAGCAGGATATCCCTCGCACTGTTTACATATGAAAAGTATCTGCTCACCCTGTTTAAAGTTCCAGGAGAGCTTTCATCGGATCTTTTCCAAACAGCAATTGCTCAGGATTTTCAAGCAGTTCTTTTACCCTTACCAGGAAACTTACGCTTTCTCTTCCGTCGATGATCCGATGGTCATAACTCAGGGCGAGGTACATCATTGGTTTTGCAACAATCTGTCCATTGACCACCACGGCTCTTTCCTCTATTTTATGCATTCCCAGAATCGCGCTCTGCGGAATATTGATGATGGGCGTACTGAGCAGGGAACCGAAAACACCACCATTGGTGATGGTAAAGGTTCCACCCTGCAGATCATCCATGCTGAGTTTGTTGTCTCTTGCTTTGCCGGCCAGCTCCACCACTTTTTTCTCAATCTCCGCCATTGAAAGGCTTTCGGCATTTCTGATAACAGGCACGGTGAGACCGCGTGGAGTGGAGACAGCGATGGAGATATCACAATAATCGTGATAGATCAGTTCATCTCCGTCTATGTACGCATTCACAGCGGGCCATTCCTGCAGGCCAAAACAAACTGCTTTTGCAAAGAAACTCATGAAGCCGAGTCCCACGCCATGTCCTTCCTTGAATTTATCCTTGTACTTATTCCGGATATCCATTATCGGCTTCATATCCACTTCGTTGAAAGTGGTGAGCATGGCCGTGGTATTTTTTGCTTCTACCAGGCGTCTTGAAATGGTCTTTCGCAGATTGCTCATTTTCTCACGGCGTGAACCGCGGCCAAATAATTCCTGTCCGGGTTTTCTGCCGGGATTGTTCAGTGCTGCGAGTACATCGTCCTTCAATATTTTTCCACCAACACCCGATGCGGTGATATTGCCCGGGTTTACTTTTTTATCTGCGATGATGGCTGATGCCACCGGTGTTGCTTTTACGTCAGCTGCAGGTGCGGCCGGTTTCGTTTCTGCTGCGGGTTTTTGTTCAGCTGGCTTGGCTTCAGCGGGCTTTGCTTCAGCGGGTTTTTGCTCGGCAGGTTTTGCTTCCGCGGGTTTCGCTTCTTCAGCTGCAGGTTTTGCGGCAGTTTCATCAATACTGGCAAGCACTGCTCCGATCTGGATCGTGTCACCTTCTGCTGCGCCATGTTTTAATACGCCTGCTTTTTCAGCATTGACTTCAAAAGTTGCTTTTTCACTTTCCAGTTCAGCGATCACTTCATCACGTTCTACATAATCTCCGTCCTTTTTCGTCCATTTCAGCAAAGTCACCTCGCTGATTGATTCTCCTACTGTTGGTACTTTAATATCGATCATAATAGTTATTTCAGATTCTTGT
>JACMLD010000475.1 GCA_014379785.1 Chitinophagaceae bacterium | reverse complement strand
TGCGGTTGGCGGCGGTGTGATACGCGATGTCTTACTCAACCGTGTGCCCGTCATTCTCGAAAAAGAAATTTATGCATCTGCCGCGCTTGTTGGTGCGTCGATAGTCGTGCTGGGAAATTATCTAAAATGGATTTCGGCAGACTGGGTTTCGATCATCGCCCTTATCATTTGTTTTTCTATCAGGATACTGGCGCTTCGGTATCAATGGAATTTGCCAGCCCCGGCTCAGGAAGATTCCAGCACAAGAAATTAGCTTACCAGGGTTTCATTGTAGTCTGCCATCTCCATTTCAGCCACTTCGTTGATCACCCATTTCAAACAATCTAGAGTTTTACTTCCGGGAAACGCCTGGCGCCAGCTGCGGTAGTCCGCAAGCGCCTGATCGCCTTCATCCGATCCGAAAGGTGCGAGCTCATCAGTACAATCCCAGAAAAACTCTTCCGGGATCAGTTCAATTGCTCTTTTGTGTGCAGACTCTTTATCAATGCCGTAAGATTGATTATCCATATAACTAAGGGTTCAAAGATAAAAATAATGGTTCATTAAAATCCTGTTTTTCAGGGAGATGATTTGGCGGCTAAGCATGCTATGTTTACTTCACTAAATCACATCAACATGAAAAAATTCTTGCTGTCACTGGCTCTGCTTCCGATTTTCACAGTTTGCTTTTCGCAAACCAAAACCGAAACTTCCACAAAAACGGTGGTGACCAAACCGGCCTCCACAACCATCGCAAAACAGTCGCTCAACACAACGGGCACAAACACCATCAAAAAGAGATTGCCTGAACTGCGTATTACAGCAGCCGCTGTAACCGCAGTCTCCACCGGTCAGGGAGTATACAAACTCACGATAAGCTGCACGGTAAAGAATGAAGGCAATGCACCTATGAGTCTCGCTGACATCAACTTTTCAGGATTACATGCACCCGAAAGATATATGGATATGCCCCTGAATTCAACCGGCTACTCTGCAGCCTGCGGATCAACAGGTGGCTTAGCTTATGAATTTCTTCAGCCCGGGGCATCCTTATCCAGAGAATATTTCTGCTTCAACAGAGCACTGAATCCCGGAGAAAAGCCTGTTTATGTGATCATCATCAACAGGTCAGACGACATGAGGGACCAGACCAATAAAAACATTCGTCAAAATGTGTACATCACCTTCAACTAGAGACTGTCATGCGAAAAATATCCATTCCGCTCCTGGGCTTGCTCTTTTCTTCTCTCTCTGTCTCTGCACAGCCAAAACAAAAAATCGTCACCAAACAAGATACCCAGCCGTTAAAGACAATATTAATCGGTTGCGGACTGCCATTTAAAATTGTAAACGACAGTCTTGCGGTCATCCCTTATGGCGGAGAAAACATACCTTCCTTCCAGGTATTCATACAGAAGGCAAGCGACCTGTATATTATATACACAAATCTCAGTGAATCATTGCCGGGCAAGATAGACGAGACAACATTTAAATATCTCCTGCAGCGCAATGATCATTTTGACATTGTTAAACTATGCCTGGGCACCGACAACCTGGTTTATGTTCGGGCCGATGTCTACCGCAGCAGTGTAAACACATTGTTGCTCTCAAGGATCATCAGGCAGGTAGCAAATGTCACCAATATCATCGGCGGCGATGTGGCCGCAGCAAAATAAAATATAAAAATGAGCAAGTTCAGAATAACAACCATCTTTCCCGCCCTTTTACTGATCAGCGCAACTTCTTTCTCACAGGCAAAACCCAAACAAAACGACAAGCCACCTACCCAAAAGGAAATGGCCGAGATGATGAAAGAAATGGAGCAGGCGATGAAAGAAATGAGTCCCGCTGAAAAACGAATGCTCGACAGCATGGGCGTCAAAATGCCAAAGTTGAACGATCTCCCAAAAATGTCCGACAAGCAACTCGCCGCAGCATACCAGGAGGGCGGAACAGTTATTCCTGCAAAAAAGACAACCCTGATTGCATCATTGCCAAAAAATATACTCAGCAGCGCAGCTTTAACTACCTATATAAAAAACACTGATCAGTCCATCGCCCTCATGATAAAACCCGAGGCGAAAAACATTGCTGATAAAATCAGGCAGCAGTTTGAAAAAGACAAGTACTACGGCGCAATGATTGCCTCAGCGGCAAACGGCCTTTGGACATC
>JACMLD010000474.1 GCA_014379785.1 Chitinophagaceae bacterium | reverse complement strand
GGATCTGAACCGTATCCGGTCAACTGAATGCTGTCTGTTGGAAGCGTGATCACCATGTCAATGCCTGCATTGGCTGTAGGAGGCTGATTGGCGATCATCACTGTATCCTGTTTGAAGAAATAAAATATCGGTCTTTCTTCTGCATTGACATTGATATACCCGCCACCTGCGGAGATTGCAGAGCTGGTGCCGTCTGGCTGTGTAAATGAAAGTTCTACTTTCTTTACATTGTTAGCCACCACACTTCCCACGCTGATGGACTGATTCGGAAGCGTACTGTTGTTATAGGAACCTTTCCAAACGGCGAAACAAACAGAATCCGGATAATTGATATGCGTCCACTTTGTTACCCAAAGATCATCTCCGTCTTTTGAAATAATTTTATCGGGATAGTAGTCTTTCAGATGATTGTACATACCAGCGCGATACCAGAACCATGGAAATCTGATTGGCGCCATCTGTCCACCGGTCACCCTTCCGCAAGTTGCGAAAAGCATTGGTGAATTATCTGCCACGTTATGGAAAAAGAATTCGTTATATCCTGAAAGAGGTGTGAAGTTGAGGATCATTTCCATTCTTGACATAATAATGGCTTTCGACCGGAGACTGTCTAGACCTGGTATCAACGGAGTGCCTGATGTGGTCCATGGTATATAAAGCTGCTCCTGTGTGGCTGCGGGTGTTGAGAAATTATCATATCCGATTTCGGTCAGGTAAACCTTTACCGAAGTGTCGCCACCAAGGATATTATAATAGGCTTTTGTATAGGCGGTCATTTTATCCAGCAGAAGATCTTTCTCTGCGCTTTCGCCTGTTTCCATGACCTGCTGCTCGTAAGTCGGACTGTATTCTACCTTGTTGTTGTACGTTCTGGAATAGTGGTGATTGTTGATTACGCTCCAGACAAATTTGCCATCTGTGCGAAGGACTTTTGAAAAGAAATGGAGACAATCAATATAATTGCTGTCGGGGAATACAGTACCTGCCTGTATCAGCTTGAAGGTAGGATCGGCATTGATGAGGCCTGTACGGCCCGGAGTTCCTACCCTGCCTTCCCATCCATCATAGTCTACAAACGATTTCAACGCGTAAGCCAGCATGGTCATGCCGTTGAATTGTTCCTCATTTCCGTTTTCTACATAATTGAGTGCATTCTGACCATTCGGAAATCCGGCGTCACCCTGCCACTTTGTGTTCCCGGCGGGTACCGCTACTGATCCATATTTTGCTGCGTAGTTATAGAAAAAGTCTCCGCTTCTCCAGTAGCTGTTCGGATCCTCGGGCTCGAGTCCCCATCGGTTCATATTTGGCATCATACCTCCACTCCCTCCGGGTACCGTTGATTCAGCATACTTCGATGGACCCTTGATGCTCCACCAGAAAATAGCTCCCCTGCTTTTGAAATGCTTGTAATATTTTACGTTTACATCAAGAAAATAATCGAATGTATAAGGTGCCGTGGCAGTATTGGTAGCAGATCTCGTTGTATCCCAATAATCGGTTGCACCGTAAAGGCGGACCAGGTTATCGTATTTCAGCGTACTCGTGTCAAAGCCGGTTCCCTCGTTGGTACCGACAAACTTACCATAGGTTTGCTTGAGGGTATTTTTCTTAGGAAGCGGACCGGTGTAGACTCCATCGCGTTTTACTACCGCGGCAGGATTGTACTGATAGTTGCCATAAAAAACAAGCTCTGCGAAGTTTGCTGTTGTTTTATAAAATCCCCGGTCTTTCTCGACAAAACGAATCAGTAAATATCTCACGCTGTCATTGACTGCTTTGTTGACCCATTTGCCGTATCCGATATTGCTTTCGGTCGAAACCTTCGCGATCGGCTGAAGCAATGAATCGGGACGTGCGATGTATTTCCACCTTTCAGACACAGGTTTTCTAAGGACCTCGTCGAAATTGTACACATACATGGTGTCTCCGTTTTCATACACCTTATTATACGCATAGATATCGGTGAGCTTCACCCGGCGAGTGGTGTCCAAAACATCTGCAGCGCCGGTAAAATCAAAAAGAAGGCGCAGACCACGGTCACCATTATACATCATTTTTCCACGGCCAAGGGCGCCTTTGGGATAGTATATACCATCCATCCTGAAGGGAAGAGCAAATGTAGTATCGCCACGATGGGTTGCGGGAAAGGTTGTTACACCGTTTTTCGGGTCAATATGACCAAAGGCGTCAAAAAATCTGTCAGGGGAGTTTCCGCCACCGCCGTGCACCCAATAACCCGAAAGATCTCTGATTATTGCTGGTTTAATCGGCACAGGCGCCTGGGAGTTGGCAATGCTAAAAATGCCGAAAATCAATACGATACAAGTTAATGCACGGTAGAGGGTTAATCTTACCATTTTGGATATTAGTTTTCAAATAGGATTTCAACTTATGGTACGAATGGCTCCTGCCTCTTCCACCTCAGCTCCTACGCGTTAAAAAATCGTTGTCCTAAGTTTTAAACGTCTCGGTTTTCAAAAAATTCTGCGAACCAGGTGCAGAAATCGTGCTAAGTTTTTACGGGGAAAGAATTCCACAATTTTATATTACAGAAAAACCTTTGCTGAAGCTGTTTTAAGGTGAGTATGTAAATATCCCATGTATTTTTACTAAGGGTAAAATTTAGAGAAAAAAGATAAAATAAACGATCGACGTAAATTCGCGTATGACAAAACTCAGCGTCAATATCAATAAAATCGCCACGCTTCGCAATAGCCGCGGGGGAAATCAACCGGGAGTACTGAAGGCTGCCCTGGATGCAGAGAGGTT
>JACMLD010000473.1 GCA_014379785.1 Chitinophagaceae bacterium | reverse complement strand
GCTGTGAGAAAGATGATGAGTGTATTTTCGAAAGCTGTTTGCGTGCGCATGATCCGGCAGACTTCCACCCCATTTCGTTTTGGCATCATAATATCCAGGATCACGAGGTCAGGTTTCAGCTCCTTTGCCCTTACCAGCGCTTCGTCACCGTCTTTGGCTGAAAAAACTTCATAGCCTTCCTGTTTCAGATTATACTGAATAATCTCAATTATATCGGGTTCATCGTCCGCTATCAGAATCCTTTTACGGTTAGTATCCATAAACCCATTTATTTCCGCAAACCTACTCGAATGCCGGGAAGCAGGGAAATGATCACGGTAAGTTCACAATTTCTTAATAGACCGGGAGTTAATATATTAATGACCCTTTGTGAATTTGCTTCGAAAGGTGGTCGTATTTTTGCTTATAATGCCATAATATGCTGCGATTTATACCTGCTTTTGTGATATTGTCGATCTGTGGGTCAGGTGCCCGGTCACAGCCCCCTTCTCAGAAATACAAAGTCGATAAAGGACGCGTGATCTTTCACGATAAAGTCGATACGGAACAAAAACGCCTGCTGGCGCTCGACGGCAGCAAGGACGGACTAGTTACCCTTTCAAGAGACGAGACCGTCAACGGCCAGATCGAATACGCTCTCATCAGCAAAGTAGACGATTTGCAGGAGCAGATAGAGCTTGATTCGGTACTTACCGCCCCATTGAAGGTGAAATATGTGCGTGGACTCGAAACCATGCTCAGCGGATACAACAACAACGCCCAGAAGAAGGATTTTCCTCCTTCGCTTGCTCCGGAGCTGGTGACGGCTTACGAAAGGGCCATGGCGCTCGATATCAAAAACAAAAGCATTGAACCCATTGTTCACTCTCATAGTTATGGCGTTGGAAAAATTCTGGTGGAATGTTTCACTTTCCCCGAAAATCCCGGCGTGAAGCCTTCCAGAATTGCACTGGTGGAAAAATACCTTCGGCTGCACCCAAATGAAATTCTTCCCACACTGCAGCGGAATTCTGAACTGCCATTTGCCGACAGCCTGATAGTGGTTGCTGCACACGACGATATCAGAAAATTTTATAATTATGTTCCGGTGAATGACCGTCTCGGTGCCAAAATCCGAAACCACCAGGATCCTTTTGTGAAAACCATTTCGAAAATGGCGGTGAGCAAAAGCGGACAACTGTATTTTCCTTTCATCGATCTGCTGATGAAAAACAAGATCAGCTTTGAAGACATCGACAAGGTAAAAGCCGATAACCTGGCCTATTACCGGCTGTTGGTAAAAACGAGGATTGATTTTGCAGGAAGGATGATGGCCCCGGCAAAAGACACACCGATGGAAATGCTCTCTCTGACAAGAATGATGGCAGGAAAGGCGAAAGAAGCTTTTGTAAGAGAGATAAACGGTCTGCATGATCAACCGGATCCGGTCCGCTTCAAGTGTCTCGAACCGCTGACAGCCCAGGAGTTGTATTACCTCTGCGTGGTGAGCGAAGATGAAATTTATACATCCAGCTATCTCGGCGTCTACAAAAGGATTTTTCAGAAGATGAAGATTCCGCGCGGGGACAGTCTTATCATGAGTGTCAACGGCGACTATTTCAGAAAGTTCATCAAGATGGCGGCGGCATACAATACGCTCGACACATTGCTGAAGTCGATGCCCGAAAGCAATTCCACTTCATTGATGAAAGCTTTTATGATTGGATTGGAAAAATCTACCACCGTCATCAATGTAGAAGATGCAGTTGACGTGGCAGACTCATACAGCAGCATTTTCGAAAAGAACAAAGCACTTGCGGCGTTTATGCTGGATGAGGCCAACTGGAACTACGAACGTTGCGTGAGAAACAATGATCGCAACGGTATGGTGGTGTATCATCTCGAGCGGACGCTTTTTGAATCAGCGGACACGACAAAAAAATCAGATTTGTCGGGCCAGCTGGGCATTCCTCCGGTGTATTCAGTAGACTTTAAAAGTCTCGCAGATGACAGTGGTAGAGTGATTCAACAAGTGGTGTTTTATGGAGACGAAGACAAAGACGGACAGTATTCCTATGCCAATTTTATGGGAATGTTTCAAAATAAGGCAGAGTGGAAAATCACGGAAAATCCTACCAAAGAATGGGTGATGATCAATTCTGTCAAAGGACGCCCTGTCTGGATCTTTGCAAACAAGCCTTTGTATGGCGAGGACGATCCGGATGCAAAAGCCCAGGCAAAGCTCAATGAATACCTTGCTGCAAAAAAACTAAAACCGACCGTTTTCATCCACCGCGGACACAGCTATCATGTGAAATATTCTCTGCAGCAGATTCAGCCTTCTGCAAGAATTGTTATTCTTGGCTCCTGCGGAGGGTATAATAACCTCAATGACGTGCTGATGATCAGTGATGATGCACATATCATTTCGTCCAAGCAGGTAGGTACAAAATCTGTCAATGAACCGATCCTCAGGGCAATCAATATCACATTGGTCGGTGGCAGAAATATCGAATGGCTGCCCATGTGGAAGGACCTGAGTAAACAGTTTACCGGTGACTTTAAAGACAAGTTCGACGACTATATCCCTCCATACAAAAACCTCGGTGCCATTTTCATAAAGGCTTACCGCAAGTCAATTCAACCCTGACGAATGATCTAATTAAATTATTTTCGCTTAATGTCAGTCAGGAAGAAGATTTTTGATTTTGCATTGCTAAGAAGGGTTTTCCGGTTTGCCGCTCCGTATAAACGCATTTTTTACATTTCTTTGGCGCTTGCGATTGCGCTGGCCATCATTGCGCCCATACGGCCCTACCTGATACAGCTGACCGTAAACGGATACATCAAAACCGGCGCGGCAGCTGACAATTCGCTCAAAAATACTTTTCTGGAAACGGTGATCTGGATTACAGTCATCCAAATCGGCATTCTCCTGATTGAGACATTGGTCCGATTCTATTTCACCTACCTCACCGCCTGGCTCGGACAGCATGTGATAAAGGACATGCGCGTGAAAGTTTACAACAAGGTGCTCAACCTGAATCTTTCACAGTTCGACAAAACACCCATCGGCACGCTTACCACCCGTACCATTAATGACATCGAGTCGGTAAATGATATATTCTCCGACGGACTCATTCCGATCATTGCAGACATGCTTTCCATTATTTCTATATTGATAGTCATGTTTGTGGTGGACTGGAAGCTTTCACTGGTTTGTCTGGCACCATTTCCGCTGCTGATAATCGCTACCTATTATTTTAAGGAAAGCGTCAATAAATCGTTTATCCGAGTACGCAATGCCGTGGCGCAGCTGAATGCTTTTGTGCAGGAGCATATCACGGGCATGGCCAT
>JACMLD010000472.1 GCA_014379785.1 Chitinophagaceae bacterium | reverse complement strand
CCCGAAGGGCCTGGGTGGAGAAATCCCCCACCGTTAATCAACGCACCCAACTCCGGCCGGCCGGGGATTTCTCCACTCCATCTCGCTGCGCTCGATGTCGGTCGAAATGACAAACCCTGAGTCACCTCGCAGCGCCCACATCTGCTCGTCTGCACATCTCCTACCTCGCCACCTCCCTGGCCTTGATGAAATCTGTCACGAGATAGCTGATCAACTTGCCCGTTGTCTCGCTCCGTCTGCCATCACTGAGCTGAGTTGCCCCTTCGCAGATATGCAGATACGCTGCCTGGCAATCCATTGCTGCAAAATTCACATACTGCCGGGCATGAAGTGCGTTTATGCCTACGGGTGAGGTAGCACTCGAAAGCGTATCCTGAATGCAGTCCAGGTCAATTTCTATCCCTGTATAATTGTCCTCGGTAAACGAAGTGGCATGAGCGACAGCCTGGATAAAATTTCTTTTCTCATGGAGGAAAATATCTTCGTAGGTGATGAAGTCGATAAAAGGATTGTTGACAATATCAAGCCAAACATTCTGTGGGAGATAATTTTCCTGAACACCAATTACACAGTATTTCTGCAGGTAGCCATCTTCCTCCGCATAGCGGAAACCATTGCCACTGTGACGGCCTTCACTCGGACGATAATCGGTATGCGCATCAAGATTGATGGCGTTGATCTGCGCAAGCGGGATCAGTCCGGCCTTTGCCAATCCTTTGGCAGCGCCTTTTATCAGCGGATAGGCATTGTTGTGACCCCCACCTATTGCAATCGGAATTTTATTGTGAAAAGCGAGCAGCTTGGTCAGGCTCTCCACCTCATCATCAATCGCATTGATCGCGTGACGGTAAGCGTCAATTTTTTCTTCCGGACCATGCGCATTCTGTTCGATCAGATATTTCACATCGCCAAAATCAAAATGTCCGAGCACCAGCACCTCATCCCCAGTAATAAAATCATTGCTCTGCACATTCAGGAAAGAAGATAGAAAAGGTAACCATACGGAGTCCGTTCCTCCGATACCATAGTTTGCCTTTACGCCAAGATCTTCCGGAATTCCAAACATTACATATCTGGCAGTAGAGGTCTCCAGCGATTTTTCCAACTCATCGCGATCTCTAATAACGTGGATGAGCTCACCGATCTTCGTTTCAAACCTTCGGATCTTTGTGAGCGACAGGATATCCTGTTTGTCATAAAACTTAAAGTGGTGACCAATCGATTTCGCTGGTTGCTTTTCACTTTGTAAAGTTTGCATGGCAAAGAATTTCAGTAAAAGTGAGGATATTTTTTATTATTCCCAATTTCCGTTGATCATGGTCCTTTCTACCTGGTTGGTGCCGAAGGAATAAGGCAGATAAGCCAGTGAAGAAATCGGCCTGGTCAGGATCAAATTGGCTGTTTTCCCCGGGGTGATCGAACCGAGTCTGTCACCACACTCCATAGCATGCGCCCCGTTGAGCGTAGCCGCATTGATGGCTTCTTCAGGCAGCATTTTCATTTGAATACAGGCGAGCGCGATAACAAAATTCATATTGCCGGAGGGCGACGAACCGGGATTGAAATCGGAAGCAAGTGCAATGGCCGCGCCGGCAGTGATCAATTCGCGCGCGGGCTGGTAGGCCATTCTCAGAAAAAATGCTGCTGAAGGCAGCAAAGTGCCAATGGTGGCGGAACCCGAAAGCGCAGAGATGGCGCCGGCGTCCATCGTTTCGAGGTGGTCAACCGAAACCGCGTTGAGCCTCACTCCGGTTTCTACCGCGCCTGTGCTCGTTAGCTGGTTTGCATGAATTTTTGGTTTGAGTCCAACAGCCATCCCGGCCAGGCAAATTTTTTCTGTCCGTTCGTTACTGAAGAATCCCTTTTCACAAAAAACATCGATGTAATCCGCCAGTTGCTCTTCTGCGATAACCGGCAGCATTTCATTGATGATAAGGTCAACATAACCGTTTTGGTTGTCTTTATATTCTGGCGGAAATGCATGTGCTCCCAGGAAAGTGGCCTTGATTGTGAGGGCCGATTTCTCTTTCAATTTCTTTATTACCCTCAGCATCTTCAATTCGGATGCAACGCTGAGGCCGTAGCCACTTTTTATTTCTACTGCGCCGGTTCCGGTGGCTGCGATTTCCTGCAACCTTGACCAGGCCAGGTTAAAAAGTTCGTCCTCTGATGCGGCAGCCAGTTTCTTTGCCGAATTGAGGATGCCCCCGCCCCTCGCCGCGATGTCGGCATAAGTCAGGCCCTTTATTTTATCTACGAATTCTTCCTCCCTGCTGGCTGCAAAAACAAGATGAGTGTGACTGTCGCACCAGCATGGCAATACAAATCTGCCGGTTGCATCAACGGAATTTCCGTCATCCCGATAATTCAGATCCTGCATAGGTCCATATGATGCTATGACGCCATCTTCAACTATCAGAAATGCGTCGTCTATGGCCGGCAAAGCTGCAAGCTGTTCGCCTCTCAGCAACGGACTGTCTTTCCGTACACCAAAAAGCGATTTGATATTTTTTAGTATGATGCTGGCCATGCCGAAAGTTAGTGATTTAGAAAACGGTAACCGACCATGCCCGTACAAACTCGGCACCGGGTGCAAGTTTGTAGATGCCTTCCTTTTGTTCGAACTGTTGGTCGGTATCTACACTGTCGGCAATACCGCACCAGGGTTCTATGCATACAAAGTCGCCGCCTTTTGTGGACCAGAGTCCGAGGTAAGGGAAGCCGGGAAAATTCATTCTCAAACCATGCTCCGATTTGGAAGACCTGAGACTGATCTCGGAAGACCGGATATCCTTAAATACCAATGCATCTTTGCTGAAGAGTTCTTTTTTCAATGGAAGCGTATGGGTGTTTGATAGACATTCCATCGGTGAAGCTTCTATCAAACCATCTTTTGAAATTGGCCACCTGCCAGCATTCTCTGCCTTTTCAAATTCAAGAAAATAATCGCTGTATGTTGTTCCGGGAACGAAGGGTACGCTAAAAGCCGGGTGAGCGCCGATAGAGAAATACATATGGGTCGGGCCTTCATTTACAACACGATAACTGACAGTCATCGTATCCTTCTCCAGCGTGTAAGTAACAGTCAGGAGAAAAGGGAAAGGATAATTCCTGAGACTGGGGTCATCCTGCCGAAGTGTGAACACGGCAGTCGATGCATCTGTCTTCTGTGTGCTGAATTCTTTTTCGCGCGCAAATCCGTGTCTCCCGAGTTCATAGGATTTCTCTTCAAAGAAATACCTGTTGTCTTTTAATGTACCTACGATTGGGAAAAGAATGGGTGAGGATTTGGCCCAAACGGCCGGATCTGCCTGCCATATATGTTCAGTGCCCGTTGACTTGTTCACAAGACTCGCGAGCTCGGCACCAACCGACTTTATTTTTACTGATACATGATTATTTTCGAGACAGGTCATTACAATTTATTTAGAAAACAATTCTCACAGT
>JACMLD010000471.1 GCA_014379785.1 Chitinophagaceae bacterium | reverse complement strand
GTACAAACAGCGAACAGATAAAAAGTATCCGTGCAGCCAATCGTGAAGCCGTAAAAACACAGTCAGAGTTTCCGGTATCGTGGACGCTCGACAGAAGTAAATCAGTGCAGATCACATACAAGGGCTTTCTGGCAGGAAGAAAACCGAGTGCTGTCTCCGGCCAGCCGCGTCTCTATTACGATCGCAGCAAACCATTTGAAAAATCAGTTCCTTTTTACAATACTTACCAGTCAAAAACGATCATAAAAAAGCCCCTTTCATACGTTGTCCCGCAAGGCTGGTGGAAAGTGATCGACCTTTTAAAAATCAACCAGGTCAATATGCGCAGGCTGACGAAAGACAGTACAGTTGAAGTAGAAATATATCGCATAGAAGATTTTAAAGCATCTGCCCGTCAGTATGAAAGTCATCATATCAATACTGAAGTAAAAGTTTCAACGGGAAAAAAACAGATAAAATTCCGCAAGGGCGACTACCTGATTCCGATGAATCAGATTGCGAACCGGTTTATCATGGAGGTGCTTGAACCTCAGGGTGACGATTCTTATTTTGCCTGGAATTTTTTCGATGCCACACTGGGTCAGAAAGAAGGATACAGCAGTTATGTATTTGAAGACACTGCAGAAGAGTTTCTAAAATCAAATCCAGATATCCGATCAAAACTGGAAGAACGAAAAAAGACAGACACCGCATTTGCAAAAAGCGGTGCGGCACAATTGAATTATGTGTATCAGCAATCTCCATACTTCGAGCCAGACCTCATGAGATACCCCGTTTACCGGATAATAAAATAGGACCTGAATAATGGGGGAAGCTGTATTTTTGCAGCACGATTTAATTGCCGCTATATGAAAATAAAATTATCCGCAGTACTCTGTATTGTTTTATCCTCCTTTGCATCTTCGGCACAAAATGGCAGCTTTCACAATGATGGAATTGAACTGACCAATGATGAATCCAGGGTCTGGACCACGAGATTTACAAACAATGTGTTACGCGATTCCGGGTTGATGAGAAAATCAGTGCCGGATGGTCAGTGGAAAGTATGGGATCAGGATGGCAACCTGAAACATATACGTACATTTTCATCAGAGAAGCTTCGCAGAATAAAAAATGAAATGCGCGTAAGTCATCCGCGACGCATCAACCATCCGCTCACCAATATTTATATGAAGAATCGCGCTGAGGCATTGCGGTATCTTCATCCGTCATATGCATTTCCTGCGCAGGAAGCATACAAACCTGTTTTCAGAGAAGGACTTTTAAACGGACTGTACATGAATTTCTTTGAAGACGGTTCCTCAAGGGATTCGGGTGTTTACAGCAACGGTCTGCGCGAAGGCGTCTGGGTTGAAAAAGACAGAACGGGAACGGTTAGCCGCGGCATATATAAAAACGGAAAAAAAAGCGGTGCATGGAATGAATACAGAAACGGGCAAATTCTCCGCACTGTATTCTACAGTTCAAGAGGTCACCGCAAGCACACAAAAACCTATGGCTCTACCGGCAGATAGACCTTTTTTTCCATCGCAGCAAAAAGGTAACGCGCAAGCATCAGCGCAACGAAGAGTATTCCGATACTCATAAAGCCCAGCCACCCGTAGTGTGATATTTTTCCGGCATCATCCTTTACAACTATAAAACCTGCAAGCATCGACGCAATGCCCGTTCCGAGTTGTTGCACGCTGCTGTTGAAACTCATGAAACTTCCCCGCTGAGCCGGCGGCACGGTATTGCTGATCATTGCCTGGGCCGTCAGTCCACGTCCCGTGGAAAGTGCAAACCAGATTCCAAAAAGTGTCAGCACGACAGCGAAAGGAATCACCGGCAGATGGGTAATGATAAATACGATGGCGAAGGAAAACGCCAGGCATATTGTAAAGACCAACAGCTTGCCGTATCGATCAGCGAGCCTTCCGAGTACATTTGCAGCAACAAATGATGCCGCACCACCTACCAGATAAATCATGGGTGTCTGAAATTTTGAAAATCCCATATTGAATTCGAGGTAAGGATTTACGAACGGAATGATAAGAAAATGTCCCATCATGATCAGCATCGAAAAAAGCAACGCCAGCATCAGGTGATTGTTTGTAGTTACCTGCCGCAACGCATCAATGGGTCTGCTTTTGACACCATCAGGGGAGAGATGCTGGCTCATGGGTGGTATGAGATAGATGATCATCGGAATAACAAGCACTCCCAAAAATCCAACCAGCAAAAAAGGAGCGTGCCAGCTAATCAGGTTGGAAAGATATAATGCAAAAGGTACCCCGAGCGTAGATGCCACCGCAAAAGAAGACATCACGGCGCCCATGGCCTTGCCGCGTTGTTCATACGGATAGATATCAGAAATAATAGACAGCACCTGCGCACCGATCAAACCGCCGAATAATCCGGCCAGCGTACGGCTTGCCAGCAGCAACCAGAAGTTTGGCGAAATACCGCATGCAATCGTGCCAATCACAAATCCCACATAACCCAGGAGCAATACTTTTTTGCGGTCGAACCGATCCACAAAAAAAGCCGCACCAAAACCACTGGCTGCTGCGCTGATCGTATAGGCACTGACCAGAAAGGTGAATTGTTTCGCTGATATTTTAAAAAATGGCATCAGGTAATTACCCAATGGCATCATTATCATAAAATCAAGTATATGTGTGAAGTTGATCAATGCCAAAACCAGCAGGATCATCCTTTGTTTCCTATCCATTTATCTCCTCCTTTGCTGAATGAAGCGGCAAAGGTCACGATTTTCAGGTTTCCGGCAATAGATATCTGTGACAGATGGTATCTCCAAACATAGCCCCGACTACTGAATTTTAATGGTCAGAGCACCATGATAAGAATGATACTCACCGTTATACATCGCATCTGCGCTGACCGGTCCCATCCGGAAAATGCCGGGACTAACGGCTCTCACGGCATAATAAAACACCTGCTTATTGGAATACATGTCTACAAAGAAATTTATCCTGTCGTCACGCACATCCAGCGCAACCGGGGTGGCGCCATCCTTGATCCATTCCATTCCAGGCAATTCTTTGGTGCGTGGATTTTCTATTTCAAATCCGGCGGGCAGCAGGTCGGTCAGTACTATATTCTCCAGCGTACCACTATAAGATTTTTCCAATGTAAGCTGTACGATCACCAAATCATTTTGCGAAAAACTGTTTCCCGAAATCGCCCGGCCATACCTGTCAAAAAATCTGCGCCTTGCTTTGAGGAAATTGTCTTCCTCCTTATATGCTCCGCTGGTACTGATGCCCTTGCTTTCCCACCAGTAATAAAGTGCACCCTCCCCTTTTGTATTGATGTCTACATTTGTACTGCCAAGCTGCTTTGCAGTCAACCGGATGGACGAACCATTCATCGCGACTGATTTGCCATTGGCTGTTATGGAAGCGGTCATGTTCGACTTATTGGAAATTCTTGCGAGCTTTCCAATCGCCACAAAGCTAAAAGCACTTTCCTGTGTATTGTACCAGCGCCTTGCCTTGAGTTTCTGAACCAGGTGTCTCGTCATCACGACAATCTGTGCATTGCCCGGGTCTGCATCTATCAGTGCATTCATGGCCACTGCCTCGTCGCGGATATCACTGTAAAAGCTACCGCCGGTTTGTGCAACCGACTCTTCCCCCGCAAAAGATGCAGGCAGCAGTTCGCGGAATTTGCTGCCATCTCCCGAAATCGCAAAGCTGACCGAAAGCAGGTAGCGCGAATCCAATGCAAGCAGCGCGGTGTTCGATTTATAATAATTCATTACGCTGATATTGGGCCTTCCCGCAAGCGCAAGCACATAGAGACTGTAAGCCACTTCTTTCGGAGCAATCTTTTTTTGCTGCGTCTGATTATAATAGTAGTTGATTGTCTCCCGGTTTCTCAGCCTGTTGTTGAGATAGCTAAGCAGGGTTTCAATGAGACCTTTGTCCACATTATACCCTGCCTTACGCGCTTCAAGAAGAAAATGCGCCGCATATGCACTGACCCACCAGTTTTCAGTACCCTCTCCATCCCATAGCGTTATTGCACCATTGAAAAGCTGTCGAAGTTTGATCTTCCTGATGGCTTCC
>JACMLD010000470.1 GCA_014379785.1 Chitinophagaceae bacterium | reverse complement strand
CCGGCATCGTGATAGATGCGGATATTGGCCTTCTGAAAGTCGTTCTCACCTGCTTCATAGATATTCACAAATTTTTGAGGATTGCGATCAACGAGTGGAAACCAGCTGCTTTGTATCTGCACCATTATCCGGTGACCTTTTTGGAATTTATGGGCGATATCCGGCAATTCAAACCTTACTTTTTCGATTGCATTTGGTTTGAATGCCTGGGGTGCTGAAAAGTTCTTGCGATACCTGCCCCTCATCACCTCACCACGTACCAGCATCTGGTAGCCTCCCATCTGGTAAGTGGATCCGCCAGGATAGCTGAAGTCATCCGGAAACACATCAATAACCTTTACCACAAAATCCGCGTCAGTACCGGTAATGGAAGTCACCAAATCCGCAACCAGCGTACCGGCCACCGTGATGTCTTCATTCAAAACCGGTGTCTGCCAGGTTACAACATCCGGCCGCCTTGCAGCAAAACGCTGGTCATCTGTCATGTATTCACGTGTCCGTCCAAAATGCACGTCTTCCGTGTATGGTACAGGGTGAGCGGGATCGCTGGTGTATTCGGTAAAGGATGATTTTCCGGCATTTTTTGTCCAGGATAATACGCCACCCGGGTGCAGAAACAAATTTCGGTTTTCGCTGGCTGCCGGTGGCCATTGTTCAAAATTTCGCCATTTGTTTTCTCCCGTAAAGAAAATGGTGGCCTCAGGAATTTTCTCCTGGCCTTTTCCTTTCAAATAGTAATTAAAAAATGGGATCTCGATATTGTTCTGATACCAGTGCGAAGTATTAAAACCAAACGCTACATTTCCGAGCCTGCTGCCATCTGTTGATGACCATTGTCCATGATACCAGGGTCCCATCACGATCCTGTTGTTGTTCTTAGCCTTTTTTTCAATGGCTTCATATGTTCGCCAGGCACCGAAGCAGTCCTCTGCATCGAAAAGTCCACCTACAACCAAGGTGGCAGTTCCTGCAGGCACATTGTTTACAAAGTTTCTGATATTCCTTGCTTTCCAGAAATCGTCGTAATCGGGATGGGCATAAAGATCCTTCCAGAACCCAATGCTGTCACCGGTTAGTTTCATGAAATTCTTAAGAGGGCCAATATTGAGATAGGTATTATAATTGTCTGCCGCCGGGATTTTGAGATCAACAACAGGCGATTCAGTGGTTGGTAACGGTCTTGGGTAACCGAAGCCACGGCCTGCATAAAATGAAAATCCGTCCAGCAGAAAAAAAGCGCCGTTGTGATGAAAGTCATCACCGGCAAACCAGTCGGTCACGGGTGCCTGAGGACTCACCGCTTTCAGGGCCGGATGTCCGCTCAAGGCCCCGATGGTTGAATAAAACCCCGGGTAGGATATACCCATCAATCCCACATTGCCGTTGTTGCCCTGCAGATTTTTGAGCAGCCATTCTATTGTATCGTAGGTATCACTGGCTTCATCAGTCTCATTTCCTTTTTTATTTGGATTGAAAGGCCGGACATCAACGAATGTTCCCTCACTCATCCATCTGCCGCGTACGTCCTGTCTGACGATAAAATAATTTTCTCTTAAGAAATATCTGAAGTGCCCGTTCCAGAACGGAGGAATAATTGCTTCACCATATGGGCGGCAGGAGTATGGGGTACGACTCATCAGCACCGGGTGTTTTTCGCTTTGGTCTTTTGGCACGAGGATAGAGGTGAAAAGTTTCACTCCATCCCGCATTGGGATCATGCGCTCGATTTTGTAATAGTTTTCCATGATCCACATCGAATCATGTGCGTTCTGTCCACGAGCTGACTGGATAAGAATCCCCAATAAGACGCAGGCAAACAATTTTCTCATGCATTTAGATTTTGTAAGGCTAAATTTACTTAATCTCTCATCACCCTTAATATGTTTTTATGCATAGCAATGAGGCGCTCATAAGAAGGTTCTACGCTGCGTTTCAAAAACTGGACTATAAGACCATGAATGATTGTTATTCCGAAGGTGCTATTTTCAATGATCCTGTTTTTGGAATTTTGCAGAATGGCGAACCAATGTATATGTGGGAAATGCTTTGCAGGAATGCAAAAGATTTTAACCTAACTTATTCCGATATAGAATTGCTGGATGAGGAGTATGCAACCTGTAATTGGATTGCCAGCTATACATTTTCAAAAACAGGCCGCAAGGTGGTGAACCATGTAAAAGCGCACATGCGTATCGAAGATGGCAAGATAACTGAACACTCAGATAAGTTTGATTTATGGAAATGGAGCCGGCAGGCACTTGGTCTGCCCGGATTATTGCTTGGCTGGAGTAACTTTATTCACAGCAAGGTAAGAAACAGTGCTGCAAAATCTCTATCGGAATTCATCAGCAAAAATGCTCCTCAACAATAATAGTTATGGCCAACAGGCGAAAATTTTTACAAACATCCCTCGCGGGAAGCCTTGCGATACTGGGTGCAAAAACGGGATTCACATCGGGTGATCAGAAAGTAGTGGGCAAACCAATTGTTATTTCCACCTGGGATGCGGGTCTCGAAGCAAACAAAGGAGCCTGGGCAGTGCTCTCCACCGGCGGCCGTGCGCTCGATGCAGTGGAGGCAGGTGTCAATATTACGGAGGCGTCAAAGAACTGCTGTGTGGGGTTAGGCGCCAATCCTGACCGGGATGGCTTTGTGACACTGGATGCCTGCATAATGGATGAAGCGTTCAACTGCGGCAGCGTGGCGTTTCTGGAGCGCATAAAGCATCCGGTCTCTGTGGCAAGAAGAGTGATGGAAAAAACACCGCATGTGATGCTGGTCGGCGAAGGAGCCCAGAAATTTGCGATAGCAGAAGGTTTTCCGCTCGAGGACGGCAAGCTTTCAGATGATGCAAAAAGAGCGTACGATTCATGGTTGAAAAAATCGGATTATAAGCCAGCCATCAATATTGAAAATCAAAAAGGACATGGGCCATTTGCCCCGGCAATACTCGAAAACGGAGAATGGAATCATGACACAATAGGTATGGTAGCGATGGATGCAAAAGGAAATCTTTCCGGTAGTTGCACCACCAGCGGTATGGGTTTCAAGATGAGAGGGAGATTGGGAGATTCACCCATCATTGGAGCTGGACTCTATGTAGACAATGAAGTGGGTGCTGTTACTGCAACCGGACAGGGAGAGGATGTGATCCGCATATGCGGCGCACATATGGTGGTAGAATTTATGAGGAACGGGTTAACACCCGAAGCGGCATGCAGGAAAGCAGTAGAGCGTGTTGTGAAAATAAAAGGCGCGAAGGTCAAAGACATACAGGTGGCATTTCTTGCATTGAATAAAAAAGGTCAGATAGGTGCATTCTCTGTGCACCAGGGTTTCAGTTATGCCGTCCGCTCATCAAAAGAAGAAAAATTATATGCTTCGAAAAGCTGGTTCAACAAATGACAAACAATAATTACCAGCTGGAAATCTGTTGCTACAATCTGCAGTCGGCGATCGCGGCAGAAGAAAGTGGAGCATCGAGAATCGAGCTCTGTGCAGATCCGGCCAACGGTGGTACCACGCCTTCATTCGGAACTATTAAGACAGTGCGGGACAAAGTAAAAATCCCGGTATATGTTATCATCCGGCCGCGCGGCGGGGACTTTTTATGCAGTGACGATGAGTTTCAGATCATGCTGCGCGAAATTGCTCTTTGCAGGCAACTCGATATAGACGGTGTAGTGGCTGGCATACTGAACCCAGACGGCTCCGTTGATAAGAAAAGAACCGCGGTGCTTGCAGAAGCCGCATATCCTGCCGGAGTAACTTTTCACCGTGCCTTTGATCGCTGCAAAGACCCTTTTGCAGCACTGGAAGATATCATTGATGCCGGATGCGAGCGAATTCTTACCTCAGGGCAACAGCACTCGGCTATGGCCGGAAAGGATCTGCTGAAGCAACTGGTGTCAAAAGCGGCTGAACGGATAATCATCATGCCGGGAGGAGGCATCCGGTCAAACAATCTGGCAGAACTGATTTCCTACACGGGCGCAGAAGAGTTTCATTCGGCTGCGTCCAGGATCGAAGGCAGTCAGATGCATTTCGAAAATGCAGCAATGAATGAATCACTCGATCATATCGTGGCTGATGCCGCCGAAATCCGTCAGATGGTGGATGTCCTGCAGCGGGCGCCTAATCTACTTTTGTAATTTTTAACACGTTGGTTGGCAGATGCAGGTGTACCGGGGTACTGCCGGTGCTCACTACGGTATCTCCCTGTTTCAGGAACCCACGTTCTTTCAGGATCTCGATCTGGTCTTCGATGATATCATCGAGACTTTCTTCCTCATCATAGTAAAATGCCCTTACACCCCAGCTGAGGCTGAGCTGATTGATCAGTGTTCTTTCTTTTGAGAAAATATGTAGTGTTGATTTTGGGCGGTAGCTGCTCAGGATAAATGCGGTGTATCCGCTCTGTGTCATGCCCACCAATGCTTCTGCGTTTACATCGCGCGCAATTTTACAGGCATTGTAGCAGATGGCATCGCTGAGAAATGATGGCGAGTGAGCCTGCGGTTTAAGATCTTCTTCTCGGTTGAAACGATATTCAGTGCTTTCAACTTCCATGATGATCTTACGCATGGTTTCCACCACCAGTGCAGGATGTGCGCCGGTTGCAGTTTCACCACTCAACATGACCGCATCTGCACCTTCGAGTACCGCATTTGCGACATCGGTGATTTCACTTCTGTTTGGTTTGCTCCGGTCGATCATGCTCTCCATCATTTGGGTGGCAACGATCACCGGCTTGGCTCTGTGAATGCATTTGCGAACGAGCTGTTTCTGAATCAGCGGAATACGTTCAACCGGGAGCTCAACACCCAGGTCACCCCTGGCAACCATGATGGCATCGCTTTCAACGATGATGTCGCGGATATTTGTGAGTGCTTCCGGCTTTTCTATTTTTGCAATAATTTTTGTCTTGCTTTTTTTCTCATCGAGTTTGCTGCGGAGTATTACTATGTCTTTTACACTGCGTACGAATGAAAGCGCCACCCAGTCCAGCTTCTGTTCGATGATGAATTCCAGGTCTTCCAGGTCTTTATCCGTCAGCGCAGGCAAAGAAATTTTTGTATCAGGCAGATTGATGCCTTTTTTTGAAGATATAACGCCCCCCATGATCACTTCTACCTTCACGTCGTTGTTGCGTTCTATACTGATGACTTTTACTTCAATCTTGCCATCATCAATCATGATGATATTGCCCACTTTTACATCTTCGTGAAGGTTGGGATAAGAGACATAAATTCTTTCTTTAGTACCAACCAGTTTTTCGTTGGTGAAAGTGAGTACATCACCTGGCACAACCGGCAATGCATTGTGTTCTATCTCGCCAACTCTCAGTTTCGGTCCCTGCAGATCTCCAAGTATGGCAATATTATATGGTTCGGTCGAATTTATGTTGCGGATATGCTCGATGATTTTCAGTTTGTCTTCATGTGAACCATGTGAGAAGTTTAGTCTGAAAACGTTCACACCAGCTTTTACCAGCTCAAGGAGTTTGTCATATGTATCACAGGCCGGTCCAACAGTTGCCACGATTTTTGTGCGGTGGAAAGCATGTTCAATTCCTGCCTGTTTATCCATTGTACGGTGCAGGTATTTCGATAAATGTTTTGACATATGAGATGGTTGGATTTAACTTTTTTGATTTGAAATTGATTTCCGTTTTGATCAGGAGGAAAGAATTTTCACAATTCTCATCCATTCATCGCTGATCGTTTGTTTTGCCTTTACCGCCTTTTCAAGTGGTGTATAGCACATTTTATTGTTCATTACACCCACCATCACATTGTATCTGCCTTTCATAAGACTCTCCACAGCGTGGTATCCCATGCGGCTTGCGACGAGTCTGTCGAGACAGGTGGGAGAGCCGCCTCTCTGAATATGACCGAGGATACAGATTCTTGTATCCGCAGCCGGGATGCGCTCTTTGATTATCTTATTTACTTCTTCTGCGCCACCGAAATCGTCGCCTTCCGCCACCACGATCATGTTTACGAGCTTCTTTCTTTTTTCCTTTTCCTGCAGTGATGATATGACGTATTCGATGTCTGTTTTTCTTTCGGGGATCAGAATATGCTCAGCTCCTGTGGCAATGCCGCTGTGCAGTGCGATATACCCTGCATCACGCCCCATCACTTCGATGATAAAAAGACGGTCGTGCGCGTCGGCCGTATCACGGATCTTGTCGATTGCCTCCACCGCGGTATTCACTGCCGTATCGAATCCAATGGTGAAGTCAGTTCCTGCAATGTCTTTGTCGATTGTACCGGGCAAACCGATACAGGGAATGTCGAATTCCTGGCTGAATTTGAGGGCGCCGCGAAACGACCCGTCGCCACCAACTATGACCAGTCCGTTAATGCCTCTTTTTTTAAGATTTGCGTAGGCTTTTTTTCTTCCTTCAGGTTGGAAAAATTCTTTGCTTCTGGCGGTTTTTAGAACAGTTCCCCCGCGCTGTATGATATTGGCCACCGAACGTGACTCCATTTCTACGATATCGTCTTCAATCATTCCGCTATAGCCCCTCATGATGCCAAACATCTCCAATCCATGATAAAGCCCTGTTCTCACCACCGCTCGGATGGCTGCATTCATACCCGGGGCATCGCCACCTGAACTCAGTACCCCTATGCGGGTAACCTTCTTTTGTTCACTCATTCAGTCAGTTAGGTCATTTAATTAAAAAATATTCAACAACCACCATTCAACCTTAAATTTTGTTCATGTAATAACTACATGAAGGCCCAAAAATAAGGATTTGAATTGATACACCAACGGGCGATATAAGTCATTAATTATTTCGTAAACTTGGTGATCAATCAAAATGAATTGCAATGAAACGCATTTTTTACCTGTTTATGATTCTTTGCGTGTCTGGTTCCCTCATCGCGCAGACCAAATATCCTGTTACCAGAAAAACGGATCATACCGATGAATACGGTGGTGTAAAGGTTTCGGATCCTTATCGCTGGCTGGAGGACGACAATGCGGCTGAAACGAAGGAATGGGTAACGGCGCAGAATGCGGTCACCTTCGGATATCTTTCCAAAATCGCCTACCGGCCACTGATGAAAAAGCGGATTGAAGAAGTATACAACTATCCAAAATATTCGGCTCCATTTAAAAACGGCGATTATTTCTACTTCTATAAAAACGATGGTCTGCAGAATCAGTCTGTCTTATACCGTCAGAAAGGATTGGATGCCGCACCCGAACTGGTGATGGATCCAAACAAACTTTCTGCCGACGGCACATCCAGACTGGCTGTTTTTTCTTTATCGAAAGATGGGAAATATGCGGTCTGGGGCATTTCAAAAGGAGGATCCGACTGGCAGACATTTTACGTGAGAGACATGCAAACAGGAAAAGATCTCGGTGACTCATTGTTGTGGGTGAAGGTTTCGGGCGTGGCCTGGCAGGGAGATGGATTCTATTACAGCCGGTATCCTTCTCCGGAAAAAGGGAAAGAGCTTTCATCAAAAAACGAAAACCACCAGGTCTGGTTTCACAAAGCCGGCACATCGCAGGAATCAGATGAACTTGTATTCGAAGATAAAACCAATCCCCAGCGCTTTCATGGTGTATACACCAGCGAGGACCAGCGATTTGCTTTTCTATCTGTAAGTGATCGCGGTAAGGGTTTTGACGGCAATGCGCTTTTTTATCGCGACAGCAAAAAAGCGGACAAGGGTTTTTCACCGATTGTTAAAGAAGTCGGCAACTTCAGCTACGGAGTGGTTGACAACGATGGCGAAAAACTTTATATACAAACGAACGACGGTGCAAAAAACAGCCGGCTGGTGCTGGTAGATCTTTCAGACCCAATGCCTAAATCATGGAAAACGATTATCGCAGAAAAAGAAGAACCGCTGCAAAGCATTGGCACAGCTGGTGGGAAAATGTATGTCCGATACCTGAAAGATGTCACCACCAGGGTGTATGAATATGATATGACGGGTAAGATGATAAAAGAAATAAAACTACCTGCACTGGGAACAGCTGCAGGTTTTGGCGGGAAAAAAACCGATAATTTCTTTTTTTACACGTTCAACTCTTTCACATTTCCTCCTACGATCTACAAATATGATATTGCTACCGGACAAAGTTCAGTGTTCAGAAAGCCTGAAGTATCCTTCAATCCGGGTGACTACGAGACAAAGCAGGTGTTCTATCCAGGCAAGGATGGCACGAAGATCCCCATGTTTATCGTGCACAAAAAAGGAGTGAAGCTGGACGGCAACAATCCAACTTTACTGTATGCTTACGGCGGATTCAATATCAGTTCACTGCCAGGTTTCGGCCCAACCCTGATCCCATGGCTGGAGCAGGGTGGAGTGTATGCGCTTGCAAATATTCGCGGCGGTTCAGAATATGGTGAGAAATGGCACGAAGCAGGAATGCGTTTTAAAAAGCAAAATGTGTTCGACGACTTTATCGCCGCGGGCGAATACCTGATCGCGTCGAAATATACTTCAAAGGAAAGGCTCGCCATCCGCGGCGGTTCAAACGGTGGACTGTTGGTGGGCGCAGTGATAAATCAGCGTCCCGATCTTTTCAAAGTGGCCATACCCCAGGTGGGAGTAATGGATATGCTGCGTTTTCACAAGTTTACGATTGGGTGGAACTGGATTGCGGAATATGGCAGCAGCGACAATGCCGAAGACTTCAAAAATCTTTATGCATACTCGCCCCTTCATAATATAAAGACCGGCATCAACTATCCGGCAACAATGATTACAACAGCGGATCACGATGACAGGGTAGTACCTGCACACAGTTTTAAATACGCTGCCACTTTGCAGGAAAAAAATACGGGACCGAATCCTGTGTTGATACGCATTGCCACCAACTCCGGTCATGGAGCGAGTAATACAGCCAAAGTGATTGAAGAGATTACTGATCTGTATTGTTTTGTTTTTGAAAACATGGGCATCAAGCCTGTATTCGGCGGCAACGCTGCACCGGCAAACCGAAAACCATTTTAGGTGAAAGTTTTAATCACTGGTATCAATGGGTTGGTGGGTCAGCATTTATCGGAACTGTTGCTTGAAAACGAATATGCAGTGGCAGGTGTGGGACGCGGCCCGCAACGGTACTTTCCCAAAAACATACAAAACTTCTCTTATTACGATGCTGATATCACCAATCAGCAAACGATGGCTGATGTTTTTTCAACTGAATTACCCGGAGTGGTTGTTCATGCCGCTGCAATTACACAGATCGATCAGTGTGAAGTAGAGCGTGCGGTATGTGAGGACATCAATGTAAAAGGTACCGCCAATCTGCTGATGATTGCAGAAGAAATCAGCGCGCATTTTATTTTTTTATCGACCGACTTTGTATTTGATGGCGAGATGGGAGATTACAGCGAGGAGGACCATCAGAATCCGCTGAGCTGGTATGGATTCACAAAAGTACAGGCAGAAAGTCTTGTCGAAATTTCTGAACTCGACTGGTGTATTGTACGAACCTGTCTCGTGTATGGGTCAACGTTAGATGGAACGCGATCGAATATTGTTACCTGGGTAAAGAAAAGTCTGGAAGAAATGAAACCTATAAAAGTGGTGACGGATCAGCATCGTACACCGACATACGTGAAGGATCTTGCCATGGGTATTTTCTTGATCATCAGTAAAAGAGCCGTCGGCGTTTACCATATCAGTGGTGCGGAGAAACTTACTCCATGGCAGATGGCCATAAGAACCGCAGATCTTTTCAGACTGGATAGATCGCTGATTACGCCGGTCGATGCATCCGTGTTCTCTCAACCTGCCCGGCGGCCACCAAAGACCGGATTCAATATCAGCAAGGCGATGGAAGAATTAAGCTATCAACCACGGGGGTTTGAAGAGGGTTTGCAGGACATGTTCTCTATCGCTTATCAGTAAAGAAATCGTAGATGTTGGTTGATCCTGTTTTCAATTGTATGATCAGCATTTTATTGGCTTCTTCTCCGGACAGTTCTTTTTTGTCCGCTCCAAAAACGATCAGATGGTCTCCCGTATAAATCCAATCCAGCCATTCTTTTAAACCTGTTTTTGTCCGCCATTCTTCCCTGCCGTTTGCAGAAAGCCTCGACAAAATGATTTCGCTGTCATTGCCGATCTTTTCTTTTGAAACTACGAGAAACCCTTCCGGTTCGCCGAGGTGAATGGGCAATGCGGTGCTTTTGTCTAAAAGAAATCCCCCCTGCAGAAAAAAGACTCCGTTTGACTGCACCCGGCTTTCTTTTTTATTTATCAAAAACCCTCCGTAAGAAATGGGACTGTAACTGCTTACGATAAAAGATCTCCTTGCAGTGAGGTCATATGCGGATTGCTTCTGCACTCTTTCATAGAGTTTGTTGATTTCCTCCGGTGAGTAGAGTCCGAACCATTTTGAATTGACCGTATCCTGATTGGTTTTTATCTGGTTAAAACTGGTGCTGTGTGTCCTGAAATTTTCGATTGCAGAACGCAGCTGGCGGTCGGCCAGTTCTTTTTGCTGCAGCATGGAGTATTGTTTCTGCAGGCTGTCTCTTTTTTTGTAGAGGGCATCTCTCGATTTGAAAAATGCATCTGTGGGGTGGAAGTTTTTATTCAAATCCATTTGAGCCTGCTGATTTTCTTCCTGTTGAGTTTTCAGAAGGTCCATTTGCATTTTAATTGGCGAAGCCTCGGGGTCAGATTTGTTTTCTGTTACCGAAAGTGTTTTGGTATCGAGCTTCCATTTGATTCCGTCTGTGGCAGTGAAATAAACGTTGTTGTCAGCCTCATTGAATGCATAAAAACTTCTTTCCGATGGCATTTTGCCTTTTACAGCCGGATTTTTTTGTTCGATGATATTTTTGTCGGCGATTTTTTTCAGTGTGAATGGGTCAAATGCCATCAATTCTCCCATATAAAGCCATGCTTGACCGTTTGCGGCACCAATGGCTTCAATGGGGTATGATTTGATGTCGCCGTGTTCTTTTAGTCTCTCTGTGAGTAGTCTGTTGCCGCTGCTGGCATCGTTTGATTGAATATCATAACTGCTTGTGACGGTTTTTCTTACAAAGCCTCCGTTGCTGGAATAGGAAGTTGCTTTATCGAATTTTACGATGCTGAAGATGACCTGGTTTCCGTCTTTTTTGAAATATAGCGCAGGAAGTACAGCAGACCGTTCATCGTATTTTGCCAGGCAGCCTTTGAGAAGAAATATAAATCCGGCTATCAGCAGCGTGACAATAAGAAATCCGCTGATAAAAAATTTTCTGAAAGAAGACATGTCTATGGGTTTGCAGCAATGGTAGTTCCACTGTGCATTTTTATCCCTGTAAAATTTGTGAACGGTGGATCCTGGTTAGCGGCGACCGTTACTAATGTTTTTTATTATCTGCAAAGCATGCTCCCGCGAATTTTCAATAAACAGCCGGTGCGTATTCATTCCTCCGCAGATAACGCCTGCGAGGTAGAGATTTTTTACATTGGTTTCGTGCGAGTCTTCGCTGTAAGTGGGTTTTTTGATATCGTCTTCCGACAATTCAATGCCAAGTGTTTTCAAAAATTCCAGGTTAGGCTGGTAGCCGGTCATGGCAATCACCCAGTCGTTTGCGATGGTGATGGTACCGTCCGGTGTAAGGATATCCACCTCATCTTCCCGTATTACTGTGACAGAAGAATTGAACCAGGCTTTGATAGAGTTTTCTTTGATCCTGTTTTCGATATCTGGTTTCACCCAGTATTTAACGCGCGAGCCAATCTGGCTGTCGCGGATCACCATGGTCACGTCCGCTCCTTTTCTCCAGGTTTCGAGGGCGGCGTCTACTGCAGAGTTGTTTGCGCCGATCACCAGTACTTTCTGAAAAGCGTAAAAATGCGGGTCTTTGTAGTAGTGGGTCACTTTCGGCAACGTTTCGCCGGGCACCTTGAGCAGGTAGGGGATATCGTAAAACCCGGTGGCTACTATGAGGTGACCGGCTGTATAATTGGATTTTGAGGTGGAAACAATGAAATTTTCATGTTCATCTAAAGTGACATGTTTTACTTCTTCGAAGAGGTTGATGTTGATTTTTTTTGTGTCGGCCACTCTGCGGTAATACTCCAGCGCTTCAGATCGGGTTGGTTTGGGGTTATTTGATACGAATGGCACTTCTCCGATTTCGAGTCTTTCGGAGGTAGAGAAGAAGGTCATATTTACCGGGTAGTTGTAGATCGAATTTACCAGGCACCCCTTTTCCAGGATGAGGTAGTCGATGTTTGCTTCCTTTGCTGCTATTGCGCAGGCCATCCCGATCGGGCCTCCGCCTATAATGATGATGCTATATTGATTTTTACTGCCCAATTTTTTTTGCAAATCTACGCAGATATTGCCGGAGGGTGAGCGGTTCAAATGGTGCGGGTAAAAAGGGTAAAGTGAACGGAAACATCTTTTGCTCGTATGCCCTCCATGCGATATTTTTGCTCCTCTTAAAAAACAAGATGCATGGCAAGACAAATAGCATTCCGCGAAGCGATAAGAGAGGCAATGAGTGAGGAAATGAGGCGCGATGAGAGGGTTTACCTAATGGGTGAGGAAGTGGCTGAATACAATGGCGCTTATAAGGTGAGCCAGGGAATGCTGGACGAGTTCGGGGCCAAACGTGTGATTGATACCCCCATCTCCGAACTGGGGTTTACCGCTGTTGCGGTGGGCTCGGCGCAGAACGGACTACGCCCGATAGTTGAGTATATGACATGGAATTTCGCAGTGCTGGCACTTGACCAGATCCTCAATACCGCATCAAAGATGCTCGCGATGAGCGGCGGACAGATAAGCTGCCCGATTGTTTTCAGAGGAGCGAACGGCTCAGCGGGACAACTCGGAGCGCAGCACTCTACTGCTTTCGACAGCTACTATGCAAATATTCCTGGTCTGAAAGTGGTTTCTCCAAGTAATCCATACGATGCAAAGGGTTTGCTCAAGCAGGCGATTCGCTACGAAGAAGATCCGATTGTGTTTATGGAAAGTGAAGTGATGTATGGTGAAAAAGGAGAGGTGCCGGAAGAAGAATATTATATTCCGATTGGAAAGGCGGATATAAAGAAACCGGGAAAAGATGTTACAATCGTTTCTTACAATAAGATGATGAAAGTGGCACTGGGAGCCGCAGCCGAACTGGAGAAAGAGGGTGTGAGTGCCGAGGTGATTGACCTGCGTTCAATCCGTCCGCTCGACTGGAACACTGTGCTTGAAAGTGTGAAAAAAACAAACCGCCTGGTGATAGTGGAAGAGCAGTGGCCTTTTGCTTCTGTTTCATCTGAGCTGGCTTACAGAATCCAGAAAGAAGGATTCGATTACCTCGATGCTCCGGTGAGAAGAATTACTGCAGCTGATGCACCTTTGCACTATGCTCCCAACCTGGTAGCACTTGCGTTGCCGGATGTGGCCCGCACAGTGAAGCTTGTAAAGGAAGTGATGTACACAAAGAAATGACACGACTGATAAATAAAAAAGGGTTCCCAAAAGGAGCCCTTTTTTATTGCCTGTCTAAGCGGCCAAAGTTTTTATAACGCTGCGAATAGTGAGCAGGAAAAAATAGCTGTAAGCCATCAGAACGCCTGCGAGAAGTGTCAGTCTTCCTGCGAGCTGCCACATGTTGTAATCAGTTACGTTGCGGTAAGGTGATAGTCTTGCTCTCATAGGTGGATGTTTTTTGGGTTTTCTAAAGGATGAAACAAAAATAACAATCAGTTCACAATTTGTCAATCCGGGTTATACTCTAAGTTTTTAGCAAGGATACTATTAGTCTATGTGGAAAATACCATCGGCTTTCAGGGCCAGCTTTTTAACTGACTGATACTGAACACCCACTCTGGGGTGACGATGGGTTGCGAAGGGTCAAATTCATACCACGGTGTTTTTGTAGATTTTGCTGGATTGAGCACAATATGCATGTTTTGGGCGGGCATATAGCTCTGTGCCAGCATAAATACATAGTTCCCGGCGGCATTCCTGGCCACATCCACTATTATCATTGCATGTCCGGGTGAACCGCCTTTTATCAATACATCGCCGGGTTTTGGCGGTAGCGTGGGACGGACAGCATTGAGTGAGGCAGCGAGGGAAATTGTGCCGCATCTGGAGAAGACGGTTTCGAGATAACCTTCAAACTCATCCGGCTGCAATCCGGATGGCCTGTAGGCCTGGCGGTTGTTGTCATAAAATACAATATCATCATACTGTTTTTTGTCATAGAGGTATTCGGCCCTCAACCGCATGATGGCATCGGCGCATTGCTGCAGATCACGTTTTCCGAGGTGGAGGTCGAGCACCGCGAATTGTGCGGACTGATTCTTTTTGGGTTGGCCATTGTAGAGATAGACCGTATTGTCGCTTTTCAATTTCATTTTTCTCAGCCAGGAACCAAAACCTTCACGGGGCGTTTCTATCCGCTGATACCCGGCAGGGGCGGGGATAGAAGCTACATTGCTGTATTGAATGACGGCAGCAGGGTTGCTCTGGCAGGATGCGATAAACGGCAAAAACGTCAACAGTGTGGTTTGCAATCTCATAAAGTGGTACTTTTGGACGGTTTTTTTAAAGACCTGTGAATAGTATTATTCCACAGGATCATGTTGTTAAGAAAAAATGAAATAAGAGCGTATGTCAAACATCCTGATCATCGATGACGAGAAAGCAATCAGAAAAACTTTGGGTGAGATTTTGTCTTATGAAGGTTATAAGCTGGAAGAAGCAGCGGATGGGGAGGAAGCGCTGAAGCGGTTTAAAGAGAAAGCATATGACGTTGTGCTTTGCGATATAAAGATGCCGAAGATGGATGGCATGGAATTTCTCGAGCGTGCCCGTGAGAGCAATCCCGATGTCCCTATTATTATGATTTCCGGACACGGCACCATCGAAACTGCAGTAGAGGCAGTGAAGAAAGGTGCATATGATTATATATCGAAGCCGCCGGATCTGAACAGGTTACTGATTACCATCCGCAATGCCATGGACAAGACTTCCCTGGTAACAGAAACCAAAGTACTCAAGCGCAAGGTCAGCAAGGTGCAGGAAATGATAGGTGAATCGGCTCCGATCAAAAAGATCAAGGACACGATTGAAAAAGTTGCCCCAACCGAAGCAAGGGTTATGATCACCGGCGAAAATGGTGTGGGAAAGGAACTGGTGGCAAGATGGCTGCATGAGAAGAGCAATCGTGCTTCGGGTCCGCTTGTGGAAGTAAACTGTGCGGCCATTCCCAGCGAACTGATCGAAAGTGAATTGTTTGGTCATGAGAAGGGCTCATTTACATCGGCAATCAAACAGCGTATAGGAAAATTTGAACAGGCCAATGGGGGAACACTTTTCCTCGATGAGATTGGTGATATGAGTCTGAGTGCCCAGGCGAAGGTGCTGCGTGCATTGCAGGAAGGAAAAATTACAAGAGTAGGCGCTGACAAGGATATCAATGTGGATGTGCGCGTAGTGGCTGCCACCAACAAGGATTTGCTGCGTGAAGTGGAGGAAAAGAGTTTCCGGCTCGACTTATATCACAGGCTGAGTGTGATTCTCATACATGTGCCTTCACTGAATGATCGCAAAGATGATATTCCTTTGCTGGCCGATAAATTTCTCGAAGATATCTGCACAGAATATGGCATTGCAAAAAAAGCAATTGACAAATCTGCGCTGGATGATCTGAAGGAATACAGCTGGTCCGGCAATATCCGTGAACTGCGAAATGTGGTAGAACGCCTGGTGATCCTTTCTGGTAAAACGATTACCAGCGAGGATGTTACCAATAATGTAATACCGAGGCGATAGTTATTTTAAACTGCTGCAGTAGTCCGCCATTTCATCAAAGGATCTGAGAATGATGCAGTTTTCTTTTGCCGGAGCGCAATCTTTCATGGCTGGTCCGGAGGCGATTATTTTCGTTTCGGGAAAGCGGTTACACAAATCCGTTAGGTATTCTCCGGCAGATTTTTCTGTGAAGTTTGTGATCAGGTGAAAATACAGGTGCGTTGCCGGATGGTGACGGCAAAATTCTTCCAGGAGTTCGACTGTGGTATCCGCTCCTGCAAAAACAGTCTGAACTTTGTTTTTCCTCATGATATATTGAGCAATCAGTATTGGTATTTCGTGTTCTTCGCCGCTGGGCGTGAAAACCAGTACGCTTCTTTCTCCGGAATTCTTCACACGTGGAAGCCGGTCTGTCGCCGCAATTATTTTTCTTCGGATGATGGCGCTGCTAAAATGTTCCTGTCCGGGTATCACATGATTGGTCAGCCATAGCAATCCGACCATATCCATAAACGGGTAGATGACATTTTTTACAGCGCTCAGCAGGTCCGTATCTGTAATTGCCTCCTGGATACATTCTTCAAAACGGGTTTCATCGTAGTCGAGCGCCGACTCAACCAGTTTGTTAATGGCAGCATCCGCATCTCCTTTGGCTTGATTTCGGGTCAGCGAGAGAATATCGTCTTCCGCCAGT
>JACMLD010000469.1 GCA_014379785.1 Chitinophagaceae bacterium | reverse complement strand
CGGTTTCTCTGCTGCGAATTCCATTCGCTGTCCCGCTCACGCTTCGGCTGGCGGTTGCGATCTTCTGAAGACCATTCGGGCCTGCTGTTATAGTTATCATCCTCCTGCCATCTCCCCCGCGACTGATTGTTCCAGGAACTGCCATATCTGTCGTTTCCCCTACTCTGTTCATCTTGTGGAAATCCGGACTCTGATCTGTTCTGATTACGCTGTGAATAATCGTCATTTTCACGACCACCGCGTCTGTTTCGATTTTGTTCCATAATTTTCTTTTTATTAATTAAAGAATAATCTTCAAACATTAAAGGGCATAAAAACTATGCCCGGCAATGACCAGGGCAAGGCACATATTATTCTCGCGGATGAATTAACTATTCGAAATAGGCTTTTACTTCCGACCAGAATTCGTCAAGTTCAAGCATTGTCTGTTTAAAAAAACTGATGATGGCTGGCCAGTCTTCCTGTCGGTACACATTCACCTCATTCTTCTCCAGAAAAAGCATAGGATTGCCCGTATTGTCTGCCGGTACCCACACCCACTTTCCCTTAACAGTATCACCGAACCCTGCTTTCAGCGCACTGAATTTTCGGTAGTTGTCTGTGGCACCATCACCTCCAAACTCTATCATCGCCACTGCATGCCGCTCTGTGGCATTTAGCCGAAATGAAATGCCCTTTACCCCTGTTCGATAATTCAGCCAGTTCGCCGGCTCACCATCTGAGCCCGGTACGGGCGACATGTATTTTCCAAAGGCCGTCCAGAATTCCTGTTTACCTGCTCTTGCAAACATGGTGAAGCCGGAATTAATGTTTGTGAGTGGTATCGTGCTTTACTCCGGCTGAATCCTGTTTTGCAAAATTGGTATCTGCAAGGGAAGGATTTGTCGCACTGCTGTTATCCGGAGGAGGAATAGTGACATTGACAGTAGTATCTGTGACTTCACCCGCGCCGGTAGTGCTGTCACCACAGGAAGTCATCGCAAGGCTCACGATGATGCCGGAGGCCAAAACAAATTTTAATTTTTTCATAAACCGTAGTTTTTATGCTTAGGGACAAATTTTCATGCCAGCAGGAAGGTCCTGCTTAGTAATCAGAATACTGGGTGGGATATAAAAAGGTTTGCTCGTTCTTAGACACATTTTTCTGAAATTCGGGTCTGGCCGACAATTCTTTCCATTGCGCATCCGCACCAAATGCTTTCCAGTGCGCATCCCTGTCAACTCGGTTTTCAAAGGAAGTGATATACATAAGATTTGGCATATGACTACCGCTGATGACTTCGCCATAAAAAATGGCATTGAAGCCGAGTCTGGCAAAAAGGGCGATCTCTCCGCCTTCATTAAACATATCCACCTTATTCTGGAAAATTTTCTCGGAGGGACTTTCATAGCTCCTGAGTTCATACACCCTCTCGCTCCTGTCGGATTTGAGCTGGGGCTTTTTCATTACAGGAGCCAGTCTGAAAGAGCGAAGCAGGATATTTTCTATCCGCGCAAAAGAAGGCTTATCCCATGGCGCGCTGATCAAGGACGCCCCATCCTTCTGATAGCGCCGATCTTTCAGGAGTCTGGCAGGAACACCTGCCAGCAAATCCAGATTACGGGCGGTGAGCAGTACAAACACTTTTTTATCTGCAACTGTGTCCACCCCGTGTGGTTTAAATACCCCGATCTGAGACATACCGAGCCGGTGCAGCGCCGGCAGATAGGCATTCTGCAGGTAGTCCTCCACAGATTTCAACTGATCCGAACTATTACAGTGATAAACCGTTATCTGATAATACTCACCGGTACTTCCCGTCCGCTGGGCATTTGAGGCCAGCGACCAACCGGTAAGACAGAAAAAGGCCAGAATAAAATTTGTCGACATTCTCATTGCGCTTGGTTTTGTGTAAAACTAATTCCTTATTAAGAAGATTTTACAAAAATGTAGCATGAGAATTGATAAGTTATTTGTTTCATTACTAATACCATGCATATCCAATTCATAAAAAATATTCAGTTCACCCGTCTCGTTAAAGCGGACGGCCGGCTGCGGGAGTTCAACTTTCGAAAAATAAATGGCATTCAGGGGTCTCTATTTACGGTCGATGTCAGCGATGACAGGGGAAACCGTATACTTTTCCGGATGCAAAAAGAAGACGCAAACTGGAAAATCATTCAGCAACCGCTTCCTGAGTGGATTTGGAAGAATGAAGCTAACTTTCACGAGCTGATCGAGGAGGAACTAAAAAACGCCTGACGGCGTTCTTTAAATATTATCGGACCTGCCCTAACCGGCAGGTTTTTTTATGTCTATACCGCCTGGCGGCTGACCATTCTGCTATCGCTCAGCCTGTGGATTATGGCAGCAGAGTATCTCTTTACAGAATCAAGGATGTTGATGTTGCGGTAAATATTTCTCTTCTGAAAAGTTTCGATTTCTGTTACGGCAATTTTTATAAGGTAGCCGCTCTTGTTTTTGCGACAAAGGTGAGCCATGTTTTGTGAGAAAAAATTGGCAATAGACGCCTGACCTTTTACGAGCATAAACTGGCCGCTTGTTTTATCGGCAAATTTGAGGCAAACATTGGTCATACCAGCCATATTCGAACCTTCCATCTCATCTTCGTCTGCCCAGCACCAGAGATTGCACTCTTCATCTGCTTCTACACTTTCAATCATCAGTTTTTTGTTCAACTCAACAGACTGAACAATCGCAAAGGGATTTGTACTTATCATTTCCTTCATCATCTGTAAACATTCATTCATAAATCAGTCGTTTATTTGCATTGATATGTATTCATAATAGTGCCAGAAAATTTAACCTGACTTTTTAGGGTTGTCAAAATCTTCTGAGGACAAAAATCTACAATTCATCATGATCGATTTACGTTCAGATACCGTTACAAGACCGGGAGCACAAATGCTCGAAGCCATGAAAGCCGCTGCTGTCGGTGATGACGTCTTCTCCGAAGATCCTTCCGTGAACGAGCTGGAAGAAATGGCAGCAGACATGTTTGGAATGCAGTCGGCGCTTTACTGTCCCACCGGTACCATGAGCAATCAGATTGGCATCAAATGCCACACTCAACCCGGCGACGAAATTATCTGCGAAAAAAACAGTCACGTTTATCTCTACGAAGGGGGAGGCATTGCATTCAACTCCGGCGCCCAGGTAAAACTCATCGATGGGGACCGCGGACAGATAACAGCTGACCAGGTAAAAAACGCCATCAATCCAGACGATTTGCACAAGGCGCGTACATCTCTTGTCTCGCTTGAAAATACAGCCAACCGCGGTGGAGGCAGCTGTTATGACTTCGGTGAAATCGAAGCAATACGCAAGATCTGTGACGAACAAAAACTCGCACTGCACCTGGATGGAGCAAGACTGTTCAACGCCATCGTTGCCAAAAAAGAATCATCAAAGACCTATGGTCGCGTGTTCGACAGTATTTCTATTTGTCTCAACAAAGGCCTTGGTTGTCCAATCGGAAGCATCCTGATCGGTGAGCGCGATTTTATCCGCAAGGCCAGACGCGTCAGAAAAGTTTTCGGCGGAGGCATGCGTCAGGCTGGTTTTATGGCAGCCACCGGCCTGTTCGCTTTGAAAAACAATATTGAACGACTCGAACTGGATCATATCCATGCAAAACAACTGGAGTCCGCACTGATTCAAAAATCTTTCACCGGCAAAATACTTCCTGTTGAAACCAATATCGTAATCTTCGAAGTACTTGCACCGTATTCGGCACCCGGCCTGGTTGAAAAATTCAAAGCCTCCAATATTCATTGCATCGCTATTTCAACCAATCAGATCCGGCTTGTGACACATCTTGATATCTCCGAACAGATGATCAAAGATGTTATAAAATGTATAGAGGCTTTATGATTATTGCGGTATGGCAGTCTCAGTGGCAGAGGCCGTTTTACTATAAATCACCGCCCCATTTGCCGAAACGAGTTTCAAACGGTAAGTCGCGCCTGCTACCGGTTTGCTATCGCGATAGCGGAATTGTGTACCCGGACTGTCAGCCGTAACCCATATCTCTGCAATGGCTACAAACCCTTGTGTATCGGAGCTGCGCTCAACAAAAATGGAAGAGACATTTTTCAGTGTTGAAAGATCCCACTGCAGATTGATTTTGTTTTCAGAAGAGGCTGCGGTAAATGTGTTGAAGACTGGCAGTTGTGATTGGGCAAATCCAAATTTGCCGAGGAAGAATAGAACGACAAAAAGAATGAAGTAAATTTTTTTCGCGTTTGCGCGATGAACACCATTCGCTTTCATAAATTTTCATTTAAAGGGTAAAAAAACGGATCAACGAATGGTCTTTCCAGGAGGATTTTGGGTCTGACAGAGGATAATGAAAATTAGAAGAAAATGGTTTGGCAGGGAGGATGTGGAATACTGTAGAAGATTTAGTAAATCAACGAATCAAAGATAGATCGCGTTTTTGGAGTTTGCAAGCCTGTAGCGGCTTTGAGGCATCGTAAATCTACGAGATCAAAAAGTTACATCGTCTAAATCAATGTATTGGGGAAGAAAAAAAATGAAAAGAAAATTAGTCGGTAAGTTGCACATAGCGCAATTCAAGCAGGTTTAAACCATTTGCATTGAAGTTTTTCACCCTGGGATTTACCAGCCTGCAGACCTCATCATACCATAATGGAACCACCGGCGCATCCTTCATTACCATCTGATCCATCTCCTGGTAAAGTTTCATGCGGATACTGTCATTGGTTTCTTCCAGCGATGTCTCATAAAGCCGGTCAAATGCTGCATTCTTATACCTCGTGTAGTTTGGCGGAGCGGGATTTTTTGAATAGAAAAAACCAAGATAGTTTTCGGCATCCGGATAGTCCGCAATCCAGCTCCCTCGAAAAAACAAGGCTTCTGATTTTGCGGTCTGCTCCAGCAGAAGACTTTTCTGTATTACCTCTACCTCAATATTGATTCCTACGTCTTCCAGTTCTTTGGCAAT
>JACMLD010000468.1 GCA_014379785.1 Chitinophagaceae bacterium | reverse complement strand
GTATTTCACCCATTCAAATCTGGTCCCCATTGCCATCAGATGCTTCCGGATAGTAGAATACTGAAACCTTGTATCTCCCTTAAAATAACTCTGGCGGTAAAGACCGCTCTGTTTGTATTGGTCAAAGGTCGTCACATTGAACCGATCGAACTGTGTACCAATCACCAGAGAAAAATCTTTTCTTCTCCCGAAATACTGTAGATGTTCCCCCCGAAGGCGGAAGCTTTCCCCGATATTGGCTGTAACAAGACTCCTGGAATTTGGTGTAAAAAAATTTCTCGTGGTGAGGTTTGCCACCACGCCAATCCCCGAAAATTTATTATAATGTATACCGAGTTTTGCAAACGTGAGCGGATTTTCCATCACGTCAAAAACAATCCGCGCAGTGCCATCGGCCAAAGGCTCCAGAGAATACATGATTCTTGTATAATACCGCGTACCATAAGCCTGACGCACCTTGTCCGCCAACTGCTTCCCGGAATATTTTCTGTTTGTAAGAAAATCCATCGTATGAATAAAAAAATCCGCCGAAGTCTTATTCGTTCCGTTCACCTCATATTCCGAAATAATGATATCATTTACATCAGGCAGCCGGTTCAGCACAACCTGCTGCGGACCATAAATCGCATTCAGCGAATCGGCAAGTCTTTTCAATCTGGGATACAGTTTCCGGCCCTCTTCATTCCCCAGTCGCATCAACTCCTCCGCCTGGCCAAAACTGCCCATGGTAAACTTATCCATGTCGAACGGCACATAGATATCACACTGCGGCACTTCAAGTTTTGTATCCTCAGACTCACGAAAAAAAGCGACCTGCAGCAACACCTGTATTACATTTCTAACTTTATCAGATGGAAGCAGACCCGTGGCCACATTACTGCCTACCACAATGTCTGCGCCCATTTCCTTTACATCCCTGACGGGGAAATTTCGCACAATGCCACCGTCAACCAATTTCTTTCCGTTATAATCAACGGCTGTAAAGACAGAAGGAATTGCCATACTCGACCGTATCGCTGTGATGATTTCACCCTCTTTCATCACCACCGCTTCGCCGGTACCGACATCGGTACCTATACATCGGAAAGGGATGCTGAATTTGGAGAAATCCTTTCTATCATAAACTGGTAAAAAAAGTTCGGAGAACTTCAGCCACAATTCCTGGCCTTCCAAAACACCGCTTGGCAAGCGAAAACGATGATTGACCCATGGCAACTCCACTACATACTTGTTAGACTCATCTTTTTCTTCCATGAAAAGACTCCGCAGGCTCGAAGAATTGCTGAGCAGCAGATCCCAGTCGATTTTCTGGGCGATTTTTTCAATGCTGTCTGCCCGATAGCCAACAGCATACAGGCTTCCAACAATAGCACCCATGCTGGTGCCCGTGATATAATCCACTTTGAGTCCGGCAGAATCGATGGCCTTGAGAATGCCAATATGCGCAAGTCCCTTTGCACCGCCACCGCTGAGCGTAAGGCCGATGCTTGGACGTTTTGCCTGTGATAAAACGACATCAGTAAAAAAAAACAGCACCACAAAAAGTATGGCTGAACGGATCATCTATTGCTGTCCTCCTTCCAGGGCCATAATTTTTTCAAACAATTCCTCATATTGCTGATTGAGTTTTTTAAGCTCTTCACTTACTTTCTTATAATCGGTTTCAGTCTGCACAAACTTTCCTTTATCAGAATAGGTGTTGCCCGAACCGAGATCAGATTCAAGTTTTGTCTTATCAATTTTCAGCTTTGCAATTTTCTCTTCCACCATCTGAAAGTCGCGCTGATATTTCTGCAATTCCTTTTTATGCTCCTTATTGATTGGTACACCGGGTGCCGATATGGGCGCAACCGGCTTTGGCGCAGCCACAGGAGCCTTGTTCTCCTTCTCCTTTTTTCCCTGCGCGGGTACTTTCTCTGCCATACGGATCTTCCATTGCACCCACTCATCATAACCACCATGAAAATCCTTTATCATGCCATCTTCAATTTCCCATATCCGGTTGGCGGCGCGTGAGATAAAATAACGATCGTGACTGACCATGATCAGCGTTCCTTCATATCTCCTCAATGCTTCTACCAGCAAATCTACGGAGTGCATGTCAAGGTGATTCGTCGGCTCATCCAGCATCAGAAAATTTGCCTTGCTCACCATCGTCTTTGCCAGTGCCACACGTGCCTTTTCTCCTCCGCTCAATACCTTTATTTTTTTATCGCTGTCGTCGCCGCTGAACAAAAAACAACCCAGCAGCGTACGCAATTCCAGCTCAGTTTTCTGACTGCCACATTCCTTCATTTCATCCAGAATCGTATTGTTGACGTTCAGCGCCTCCAGCTGATGCTGTGCGTAAAAGCTTTCGTCAACATTATGTCCCCATTTTCTTTCTCCCTCAAAGGTCTCCTGTCCGGCAATGATCCTGAGCAGGGTAGATTTTCCCTTTCCGTTCGCACCAATCAGGGCAATCTTGTCGCCGCGGTTGATTTCTGCAGAAGCATCTTTAACGATTTCAAGATCACCATAAGATTTTGCTACGCCTTTTAATTCAACCAGTACTTTACCCGGCGTTTTATCCACACGAAAATTGATTTTGATATTCGGCCTTTCTATCTCTACATTTTCAATGCGGTCAAGCTTGTCGAGCCGCTTGGACACACTCTGTGCCTGCGCTGCTTTTGAGGCCTTGGCCTTGAAACGCTCTATAAATCTTTCCTGCTGCCTGATATAATCCTGCTGATTTTCAAATGCGCGCTGCTGCATTTCTATTCTCAGCGCCTTTTCATTTTCGTAGTATTCAAAGTTGCCATTGTAAATATGGAGTTCGCGCTGGTAGACCTCCACAATCTTCGTCACCATCCGATTCAGAAAGTATTTATCGTGACTCACAATTACCACTGAGCCCTGGTAATGCAGCAGGTATTTCTCCAGCCACTCTATCGATGGAAGATCAAGGTGATTCGTTGGTTCATCCAGCAAAAGCAGGTCTGGTTTCTGAAGGATCATTTTCGCCAGCAGTACACGCATACGCCAGCCTCCGCTGAATTCGCGGTAAGGCCTGTTGAGATGTGCATTGGCAAACCCCAGTCCCTGCAGCACTTCTTCAGTCTTGTGGTGAATATTATACCCGTCCAGCGTATCCATTTCATGGAGCTTATCAGAGAAGTCGTGCAGCAATTTTTCGTCGGAAGAATGTTCCAGCAACTTGCCCATTTCCTCAATTTCCTTTTCGAGCTGCAAAACCCTCTCAAACGCGCCCATCGCCACCTGCAAAATCGAATCGCTGGTGTCAAAGCTGAGGAGATCCTGATGCAAATAGCCTATGGAGGTTGTGCGACTGCGCTCGACCGTGCCCTCCGATGGCATGTATTCTCCAGCCAGCAGTTTCAGGAGCGTTGATTTTCCGGTTCCATTATATCCTATTAATCCAATTCTTTCGTTCGGTTGAATATGCCAGGTCGCTTCCTGAACAATGACTCTTGCACCAAATTCAAACGTTACATTCGTAAATCCTGCCAGCATAGTTGTGTTTCAAATATTTGTTAAACGGCACCGCAAAAGTATGACAAACGCGGTGGAAAGTTTTTATCTCCTAATTTTGCCAAAACTTTAGCAGAATGAAGAAGGCCCTGATAGGAATAATTTTGGTCGCAATTGCCGGATTTGCAATATATAAGCTGGCATTTGACAAAGGCGGCAACGATGGCCCGAAAGGAGCCAAACAGCAACCGCTTGCTATAAGCAAAAATTCATCGGCTTTCAACGAGTCTTTCGACCGTCTGCTGACAGGGTACTTTGAACTGAAAGACGCCCTGGTAGAATATGATACGCTGAAGGCGAATGCCGCAGCACGTAATGTGGCGGGGTATGCCGACAGTCTGCAAACTGAACAGATTACGGGTGATTCGACCGGTGATATCCAAAAAATGGCAGCGGATTATGCAGCCAGCATCAGCGGCTCCGCAAAAGGACTGGTCGGAGAGGGTGATCTGACGAAAAAGAAACGCGAATTTCAGATGATTTCTGAATCGTTGTATGAGCTGGTAAGAACTGTCCGGTACGACAGAAAAAAACTATTTCACCAGCATTGTCCCATGGCATTCAACGATGACGAAGAAGCTTACTGGATAAGCGACAACAACAAGGTTGTCAATCCCTACCTGGGGAAAAAACATCCGAAATACAAAGATGCAATGCTCGGCTGCGGCGACATCACTGATTCACTTGATTATACCCGATAAATGAATTTCAAATCCATTATTTTATTCGCTTTATTGTTTAGCTGCGCCATTCCGGCCATTTCTCAGAAGAAATATACGGTAAGCGGCTACGCGCGTGACAGTGCCACCGGTGAGACGCTGATAGGAGCCACCATCAGTGTAAGCGGACAAGGCAAAAGTATCAGCTCAAATTCCTACGGATTTTTTTCCATCACACTCGATCAGGGCAGATACACCATGCTCTGCTCATTTGTAGGTTATGAGTCATACCCCATAGAAATTGATTTGAGTGAAAATAAACTCCTGAACTTTCAGATGGTGCCGAGGGCTGCCGAGGCATCTGAGGTGATAGTGTACGGCAAACGACGGGATGGCAACGTAAAAAATGCGCAGATGGGAAAATTTGACCTTTCCATCAGCAAGGTAAAAGAATTGCCCGTGCTGCTCGGTGAAGTGGACATTCTCAAAACCCTGCAATTGCTCCCGGGTGTAAGAAATGCCGGCGAAGGCAATACTGGTCTTTATGTTCGCGGCGGCGGACCTGATCAGAATCTCATTATTCTCGACGATGCGGTAGTGTATAATACTGGACACCTTTTCGGGTTTTTCTCAGTCTTTAATTCTGATGCGATAAAAAATGTCACGCTCATCAAAGGCGGTATACCTGCTCAATACGGTGGCAGACTTTCTTCGGTGCTCGATGTTGCTATGAAGGATGGCAATATCAATAAGCTGGAGGTGGATGGCGGACTTGGACTCATTGCATCACGGGTTTCGATCCAGGGGCCGATAAAAAAAGACAAGGCATCGTTTATCGTATCGGCGAGAAGAACTTATATAGATGTGCTGGTGAAACCACTGATTCCCAAAGACAGCGAATTCAAAGGCTCGGGATATTATTTCTATGACCTCAACACAAAAGTGAATTATCGCATCTCCGATAAGGACAGGCTTTACCTGAGCGGCTATTTCGGAAAAGATGTCTTTGATTTTAAAAATACCAAAAGATCATTCAGCGCAAATATTCCATGGGGCAATGCCACCGCCACACTCAGATGGAACCATGTGTTCAACAGAAAATTGTTTTCAAATACCACACTTGTTTACAACAGCTACAATTTCGCATTCAATGCTTCGCAAAGTAATTTCAATATCAAACTCGCTTCGGGAATCAAGGATTTGAATGGAAAGGTTGACTTCGATTATTATCCTTCACCAAATCACAAACTGAAATTTGGTGCGCAGTATACCTATCACACTTTTACTCCGAATGTGCTCAGCGGCAATCAGGACAGCGTTGTGTTTGAACCAAACAATGCCACGTCGAAATATGCGAATGAAGTGGCCGTATACCTGCAGGACGACTGGGAGATCAGCGATAAGCTAAAACTGAATGTGGGACTGCGATACAGCGGTTTCGCGCAGGTTGGACGATACACAAAATACACGGAGGACATCAATGGCAATAAGCTCGACAGCGTTCAGTACGGTCGGGGTGAACTCGTGAAAGCGTATGGTGGACTGGAGCCCCGGGCCACGCTCCGGTATTCGATCGACGATGAAACATCTGTGAAGGCGGCAGTGACCAGAAATCTCCAGTATATACATCTTGTCAGCAATGCGGGGTCTACATTGCCAACGGATCTCTGGGTGCCCAGTACCTACCGCGTAAAGCCTCAGATTGCCTGGCAGTATGCTGCAGGTGTTTTCAAAAACTTTAAGGACAATACCTACGAGACATCGCTGGAAGTGTATTATAAAGACATGCAGAATCAGATTGAATACCGTGAAGGTTATACGCCTTCACTGAGCGATCCTGAAAAAGAATTTGTATTCGGACAGGGGTGGAGCTATGGTGCGGAATTGTATGTTGGTAAAAACAAGGGCAGGCTTACAGGATGGATTGGATATACGCTGAGCTGGACTTACCGCAAGTTTCCTCAGTTGAATGGCGGTGAAAAATATTTCGCAAAGTATGACAGGCGTCATGACCTGTCGGTGGTGGCAACCTATGCCTTGAATAAAAAATGGAAAGTGTCCGCTGTGTTTGTATACGGCACCGGCAATGCAACCACGCTGCCTGAGCGCTTTTACATCATCGGCGGCGTATTAACACAGGAGTACAGCAAGGTCAATCAGTATCGTTTGCCGGCATATCATCGCCTGGACATTTCGGCAACCTATACACCGACCCATAAGCCAAACAAAAAAATAAAGGGCAGTTGGGTTTTCAG
>JACMLD010000051.1 GCA_014379785.1 Chitinophagaceae bacterium | reverse complement strand
GCTGTTGCTGTCAATCAGAATATCTCCAGAATGGAAACATCTTTCTTTCCGATCTGGATCGTTTCTCCGGTTACTTTTCCATTAAGTAACTGTCCAAGCGGTGCGTTGACAGAGAGGCAGATAATTTCTTTGTCGACGACCCTCTGTTTTCCAAGTCCGGCTGCTAAAAAATAACTGGTAACACCGGTCCTGATAAAAGCGCCTGGCCCTGCAACATTCAAAATAGCGTTTACATTAATCTCCATAAGGGAAGAAAGTTCGCGAAGGTGGGCATTCATTTGTCTGGCATGCATGTCTTTATCGAGATGTCCCATCGCGCGCAAGGTTTCATATTTATCTCCGGCTGAACTTTTCTCTTCGTTGTTTGCAGATGCCTGGGCATCAGACATTGCCTTCTTAGAATTTTCAATCCTTTCGCGGATGATTGCCTCACAGGCAGATTTTATTTGTTGTTTGAAAAGGATGCGATCGTCTGTCATTGTCTTTAGTTTACATCAGGTGACGCTGTATCAACTCTTCAGCGGTGCCGCCAAAAATCATTGCACCCAGGCGTCCATTACCAATCGGCAATGCTTCGTTCCAATCCTTAGCCGGGGTTTTATAATTTAGGGTAAGATGCTGCTGTTGTGAAAAAACCGGTAAGAAATGTATTGAGATAATTAAAGAAAGTAATAGAAATTTCATCAGATTTAGGGGACGGAAATGATTAACTGAGAGATTAGATTTTAAAGAATGCATGGCTTTTTTATTTTTCAGAAAGGAGGAAAATGGTCATGGTCTTTGGACCGTGCGCACCGAGTACGAGTGATTGTTCTATATCGGCGGTTTTGGATGGGCCGGCGATGAATGCAGCGAACCCGTAGTTGTCTTGTCCGATTTTACTATAAGCCTCGTGCATGTTGCTGAGTATGGTGGCGGGGTCCAGGATCACCGCCAGGTGCTGGCAGATAAAAGGCAATACCCGGTGGTGCATTTCTTTCTCTGTGACCCAGACTGCGCCGTTTTCGGCAACGCCGAATCCGGCAGCAATAACCGCCACTTCAATGCCATCGAGCGCTCTTGCATCTTCAGGCAGGATGAGTTTCTCCAGTCCCGGAATTCCATCCAGTACTGTAGCAAATCTGTCAGCTTCGGTGAAATGCATGTTGAGGTAATCAATAATTTCGCCGGTTGATTCAATGGAAACGATTTTGCCACCGATACCGGTTAAGACTTCGGAAAATTTCTGCGCCGGATTGTCGTAACAGATTGGCACAAATCCTTTCGCATCCGGCAGGCCTTCGCTTTCCGGTTGGTTTTGTTTTATTGCTGCAAGTATTGACTCTCTGCTCATGTTCTTGTCATTTCGACCGACGTCGAGCGCAGCGAGAGGGAGCGGAGAAATCCCCGGCCGGCCGAAGTTGGGTCTTAAAAATTAATTACTGGAGATTCCTCCACCCTCTCCGCTACGCGTCGGGAGTCGGAATGACGGCACCTCACATCTTCATTCCATCTTCATCACATCCTCCCTCATCTTTTATTTTTCCTATACCAGTCCCCAAAACTTTCTTTCGGCGGAGCCGGCATATCCCTCTGCTTATACCACGGATTAAAACGATTATTGGTCAGCCATGGAATATTTCTCATAAACCACCTGCCTGCCTTGCCTGCAAACCGATACACAGCAGGCCTCGATAGCGTTCCAGCCATCACCTTCATCGCCGCAGTTTTTGCCGCAGGCGTATGTCCTTCTTTGGTAAGCACCTGTCTCCATTTGTACAGCTGCTGATGAATATCAATTTTCACAGGGCAAACATTACTGCATGACCCGCAAAGCGTTGACGCAAAAGGAAGGTCCGCATATTCCTTCATATCCAGGTTCGGCGCCAGTATCGCTCCTATCGGACCGGCAATGGCATTGTGATAACTATGTCCACCACTTCTCCTGTAAACCGGACAGGTATTCATGCAGGCACCACAGCGGATGCATTTCAGCGAATTTCTGAAATCCGGACGGCCCAATTGTCTTGTCCGCCCATTATCAACCAAAACGATGTGTAGTTCCTGACCCGGCAGTGGTCTTACAAAATGACTCGAATAAGTGGTGACCGGCTGCCCGGTTGCACTTCTTGCCAGCAAACGAAGAAAAACCGAAAGATGTTCCCGCTGTGGAATCAACTTTTCAATGCCCATGCAGGCAATATGTATATCTGATAAATGCGCACCCATGTCCGCATTACCCTCATTAGTACAAATCACAAACTCTCCTGTTTCGGCAATCGCAAAATTGACGCCGGTAATCGCCACCCGTCGCGTCATGAACTTCTCACGGAGATGGATACGCGCTGCGGCCGTCAGGAACTGCGGATCGGCGTTGCCTTCCGGCGTATTCAAAAAGCGATGAAACAATTCACCTATTTCTTCTTTCTTTTTATGAATGCAGGGAAGCACAATATGACTGGGCGCTTCTTCTGCAAGTTGCACAATCCTTTCACCCAGGTCAGTATCAATCACGTCAATTCCTTTTTTTGCCAGAAAATGATTGAGGTGACATTCCTCGGTAAGCATGGATTTGCTTTTTACAATCCGCTCTACCTTATTTTTCGCGAGAATATCGTAAACGATATCGTTGTGTTCATCTGCATCTGCGGCCCAATGAACCACCATTCCATTGGCAAGAGCATTCTTTTCAAATTGCAAAAGGTAATCATGCAGGTTCGACAAAGCATTCATCTTTATCTGAGATGCCATGTCCCGCAACTCTTCCCACTCCGGGATCTGCCAGACGGCTTTGTCGCGCTTTTGCCGCACCCACCATAGCGTTTCATCGTGCCAGTTTACACGCTCTTCGTCTTTGTTAAACGTCTCCGATAATGATACATGGTTCACCATTGTGTAAGAATTTCTGCTATATGCATTACCCGCACGGTACTCTTTTGTCTTTTTAAAATTCCTTCCATGTGCATGAGGCAACTCATATCTGCACCTGTAATTACTTCCACTTTATTTTTGAGGTGGTCGTCCACGCGATCCTTGCCCATCTTTACGGATACGGCTTCTTCTGCTACGCAGAATGTTCCTCCAAACCCGCAGCACTCATCCGATCTTCCCAGCGACACGAGTTCGAGTCCGTCTACCATCTGAAGTAATCTTCCGGGTTTGGAAAATGGTTCGGCCACCAGTTCACTCATCTGAGAGATATACAGGCCGCGCTGACCGTGGCAGCTCTGATGCAGGCCAACCTTGAAGGGAAAGCAGGCAGAAAGTTTTTCTACTTTCAAAATATCAGTCATGAACTCCGAAAGTTCGTATATACGTTTACGTATGTTCCCGGCGTTTGCTGCGGAAGCATCATCATTCAGATGATCCTTGATATGCAGCGTGCAGCTACCGGATGGACAAACAATATAGTCGAATGAAGAAAAGTTTTTTACAAAAAGTGTGCTGCATGAATCTGAAAGGTGCTCGTAACCTGAATTGGCCATAGGCTGTCCGCAGCAGGTTTGCCCTGGGGGATAGGTCACCCTACATCCAAATTTTTCTAGTAGTTGTAAAGTAGCGATCGCTACACCAGGATAGAACTGGTCAACATAGCATGGTATAAACAATCCAACATTCATATTTTAATTGTCTGGGCAGCGTTGGATCTGGTGCTGTAATATTTTAGCTCGATAAGATTTTCAGGAATGGGCTTCGGATTCCAGTAGCGGTGAACGGCCAGAGCGGCGCCGATGGCTGAGGCCTGGGCCACAGAGGCAGCATACACTTCCATATTGGGCATCGCATTAGCGAGCATCTGCATGTATATCTCATTTTTCCCAAAGCCACCGTCTACAAAAATCCTTTTCACCTCACAACCTGCCAGCACCAATGCTGTGGAAGAAAGTTGTTGGGTGACCAGGTCGGCAATCAACTGGTGATAAGCTTCGTGGTAGCTGGAAAACGATTCGAGGTCCCTGTTGCCAAAAAAAGATTCAGGAAGCATCTTTTCGGTATCGGCCGGCGCTTTGGCAGCTTCTACCTGTATGTCGGGATTGAAAGCGATTTCTTTATAGTAATTGTCGTTTACCTGGAAATGCGCAGCCAGCTTTTTTGTTTGCTGCTCGTGTTCATTGCCTGCAAACACCCTGGATGCCTTGATCGGTTTCCCGCGGTATTCCATATATGACAGACAGTCTTGTTTGAGATCGGATTCGCTCAACCTGGTCTGGTTGAAAGGATTGAGACTGATGCACCAGGTGCCCGTGGAAATCAAAACAAAAGGATCGGCAAAATTTGCGAGATAGGGAATCAATGCTGCTGAACTGTCGTGCAACCCCACACCACAACGCAAAGTCTTGCCGTTAAGACTGCCGGCAATCAGTTGATCTGATGGAAATATAGGGGCTAGTTTTGAAATGATCCCTTCCTTTGAAAGCCACTCGTGGTAACGATTCTGGGTAAAGTTCCACATACCGGTATGACATCCGATACTGGTAATGTCTGAGTAAAGCCTGCCCGAAAACAGCGAGCTCATATACTGAGGCAGATGCAGTGAATAGTTGATTTTATCAAAAAGAGCCGGCTTGTTCTCTTTCAGGTAGTATAACTGCAAACCAGAATTGAGATTTCCGAGAACGGGCGAAGCGGTCTGAACTGCAAAATTAAATTCACCCCCATAGCGGGAATAAAATTTCTCTTTCAGGTTGTCGGGAAATGGTTTGAGGTAATTATACAATGGAGCAATCGGGTGGCCTCCACGATCCGCGTGCACAAAACTCGCACCGTAAGTAGAAAAATTCAGCGCTTCCAGTTTGATGTCTTTTCTTCCTGCTACTAAAAGCAATGCGGCTTTTACCCATTTGGAAAGTGCGGGCAGGTCTTCGCAGGGATCGCCGTCTTCGTCGACGACCTCTTCTATTTTGGTCGACTTTTCGATCAGGATATTATAATGCTGGTCAAAAACAAATAGTTTTTTATTTGTTTTGCCTATATCGAAAATGGCGATTGCTGCACGCATGTTTGAAATTAAATGATCTGGTTACAGACCCGTCGCTACTGTTTTCTGACCGCGAATTTTTATCAGTGATTGTCTTACTCCAAATGTTCTGTACAATTCGATCGGCTGTAATGCTCCGCCAGAGCGAAGTCGCGCTTCAGCTACCAATGGCCGCACATCAGTCCGGTATGCGTTTTGCAAAATCTCCTGCGCGGTCACAACATCGTTGCTGTCCTGCGCCGCCATCAGTTTTTTTGTGTCAACCAGCAGTGCCTGCGCATAAGCAATCTGAATCGCTTCTACTGATTGCAGTAAGTCTTCCAATGGATCTTTCACATTGTGAGAGGCATCAATCATCCATCCCAGGTCATTTGCATGATTCATCCCGCGCGCGTCCATTCCTTCCACCAGCTCATTAAAAATCAGGAATAACTGATAGGGATCGATACTGCCCACGGTAAGGTCATCGTCGCCATATTTGGAATCATTGAAATGAAATCCGGCTAGTTTCCCTTCGGCTAATAAAAGAGAAACAATCTGTTCAATATTTGCATTTGGAAGGTGATGCCCCAAATCTACCAGGGTATATGCTTTCGGTCCAAGTTTATTGACATACAGAAGCGACTGTCCCCAGTCTCCCACTGTCATGGAGTAAAAATTGGGTTCAAATGCCTTGTATTCCAAAAACATTTTCCAGTCTTCCGGCAATGCTGCGTAAATTTCTTTGAGACTTTCAAGTGTGCGTTGGAATGCACGTCTGAAGTTTAACTGACCTGGAAAACACGATCCGTCGGAAAGCCATACTGTGAGCGATTTTGAGCCAAGAGCGATACCCTGTCTGATTACTTCTATATTATGTTCTATTGCTTGTCTGCGTACAGAGGGATCCACGTGCTGCAGCGAACCAAATTTGTAACTTTTTTCATGGTCAGGCTGATCCTGAAAGGTGTTGGAATTGACTGCATCGAATTTCAAACCATGCTGAGCAGCCAGTGCTTTTGTTGCTGCTGTGTTTTCAGGAATATCCCATGGGATATGAAGAGAGATGGCGCCGCTCGACTGATTGAGTTTATGCAGCAGTCCAACGTCTTCAATTTTTTCCTCGAGATTTCTCGGTTCACCACCCCCGGAGAATCGGCCGAAACGTGTGCCGCCGGTGCCCAGAGCCCAGCTTGGAATGGCTACCTGAAATTCTGAAAGCAAATGCACAATACGATCTGCATCATTGATACTCTCACTTAAAAACTGATACTGTTTTTTATGAGGTGCGAGCAGCTGCCCGTTGTGAGATTCTAACTGATATTTTTCCAGCAGCATGGCAATCGTTTATGGTAAGTAAAATACTTCTTTTAGGGGAATACTGACCGGCGAGTTCTCCGGATTGATGTCCATGATGTCGGCCATGTATTTCCACAATTTCTGCATGATAGCTTCTTCCGGCAGCTCATCGAGCGAAGCGATTTCGTCGTGCCTTTTCTGATATTCAGCTTCCAGACCCCTTTTTAAATGCATGTTAAATGCTACTCTGGCCATGGACTTTATGTTGATTGTAAGACTATCTGACAAATGCTGTAGCAACTCCGCCATCTACATTCAATACATTTCCTGTTGATTTACCCAGCAGGCCGCCCACAAAGGCGAAACAGGCATTGGCAATATCTTCCGGCAATATGGTCTCATTGAGCAATGTGCGTTTTGCGTAAAAAGCAGGAAGCTCTTCCACCTTCACACCATATGCTTTAGCGCGTCCTTCGGCCCATCCGCCTGCCCATATTTTGCTGTCAGATATTACGGCGTCCGGATTCACGACGTTTACACGGATATGGTCCTTGCCCAGTTCCGCGGCGTTGAGCCTGTTGAGATGCATCTGCGCAGCCTTTGCTGAACCATAACCGGCGTTATTGGGCCCGGAAACGAGTGCGTTTTTGCTTACAATATTCAATACATCTCCGCCCATCTCCTGTTTGCGCATGATGTTTACACCCGCCTGTGTTACGAAGAACTGACCTTTTACCAATACATCATACAGCAGGTCCCAGTCTTTCTCGGTATGCTCTTCAATGGGTTTTGAAATGGAAAGTCCGGCGCAGTTTACCACAATGTCTACTCCACCGAAGCTAATGGCTGCTTTATAAAATGCTTCCTGGATATCTTCATGCTTTGTTACGTCCAGCACTACAGAGGTGGAAGTGTCTTTGCCATATTGTTGTTGAAATTCTTCTCTCGCTGCTGAAAGTCTGTCAGCATCGTTGTCATTGACAATCACACAGGCGCCTTCGTCGGCAAATTTTTTGGCGATTGCCTTCCCTATTCCACCTGCGCTGCCTGTTACCAGGGCAATGCGACCGGTGAGGGCTTTTGGTTTTGGCATTCTCTGCAGTTTTGCCTCTTCGAGCAACCAGTATTCGATGTTGAACGCTTCCTGGCGGGGGAGTGAGGTGTAGGATGAGATGGCTTCTGCACCACGCATTACATTGATTGCGTTTATGTAAAATTCTGCTGCTACTCTTGCTGTCTGTTTGTCTTTTGCGAAGGTAAACATACCGACGCCGGGATAAAGTATCACAACGGGATTGGCATCTCTGATCGCCGGACTGTTGGGATGTTTGCAGGTATTATAGTATTCGGCATATTTCTCGCGATAACTTTTAAATGCGGGCTCAAGATCTTTTTTCAGAGCGGCGATATCGGAAAGGTCGGCATCGGCTTTCAGTTTTAAAACGAGTGGACTGATCTTGGTGCGCAGAAAATGGTCCGGGCAACTGGTACCCAGCGGTGCGAGGCGGTCGAGGTCATTTGAGTTGATGTACTGCAGCACTTTATCGTCGTCGGTGAAATGTCCGATCATGCAGGTTTTGCTGCTGCAAAATCCGCGGAGTACCGGTGCCAGTCCGGCCGCCTGTTTGAGGCGGAGAGATTTCTCCTGGGACTGAATTTTTTGTCCGCCGAAAATTGCTTTCTGCTGCGCTGTTTTTTCTTCAATAAAGGCTGCGCATCTTTCTATGACTTCAAGTGTGTTGATATAGCTTTCGTAGGCGGTGTCTCCCCATGTGAAGAGTCCGTGTGAACCCAGCATGATGCCTCTGATACCCGGGTTTTCGTCCAGGCACTGACGCAGTTGAAGTCCGAGGTCAAAGCCTGGTTTTTGCCATTCTACCCAACCGATGGTGCCGTTAAACAGCTCCTGGGTAATATTCTTTCCGTCTTTTGCCGCTGCGATTGCAATGGCTGCATCAGGATGGAGGTGATCGATGTGCTTGAAAGGGAGAAAGCCATGCAGAGGTGTGTCGATCGAGGGTGCTTTCGACTGCAGGTCGAAGATGCAATGGTTGAAAAGTTCCACCATTTCATCTTCGTGATGGATGCCCCTGTAAATATTTTTCAGACTTCGCAGGCGGTCAATATAGAGGGCCGCGAGTCCGCTCGCTCTGAGCGTACCCAGGTCACCGCCGGAACCTTTTACCCACATTACCTCGGTTTCTTCTCCTGTCAGTGGATCTTTTGCCATTGCCTTGCATGATGTATTGCCGCCGCCATAGTTGGTGAGGCGAAGGTCTGCACCCAGCAGGTTTGAGCGGTAAATAAGCAGGGCTAATTCATCCCCTGCGAGCGACGCCGCTTTTGCATCATCCCACAGATAGCTTACATGTTTGAATTGAGTTGTCAGTGTTGCCATGATTTTTGTATTTCGCTAATTACTCGTCTCATTGATTACAGCGGCCGCCTGTTTTTCACGCAGTGCATTTCCCCTTCCCACCATGAGTACTGATAAAATTATAGTGACTATGCCAATAATGATTGTTGTTCTTGTTTTTGAGCTGACGCCTTTCCATTCTTTCAAAATGATTCCCCACATATTTGCTATGAGGATGATGAAGGCCATGTGAAGAATCCAGCTGCTGGCGCCGTTGCCCATTCTGCTTTCGCCCATGCCATAGAAAAAGAACTGCAGAAACCAGGTGGTGCCTGCGAGTGCGCAGAACACGTAGTTGCGGGCAAGTGGTGCTGATTTTTTGGTGTAGTCGCCGAATGTTCTGTTTCTCGCGTTGAGGATCATGCACCAGATAAAGTTTGTGGTCAGTCCGCCCCAGAGAATGATGATATAGGTAACGTTGTTTTGATAGAGGAAGCGTCCTTCGCCCGGATTGGCGGCCATCCACAGGTCATTGGCAGTGTCTGCCATGGGCTTTCCTGCTTCCAGTCCGAAGTTAAAACACGCACTCAGCACGCCGGATACTATCGAGACAAATATTCCGAGTCCGGATTTATATTCTGTTTTTACGGTTGACCCATGTGGGTCCGTGATAACTGAGCCTGAAAGTTCTTTTTCTTTCATGGTTCCTGCCTTCCCGCAAATGCTGATGCCGATGATACAGAGCAGCAGACCACCCAGTATGACCTGTCCCCAGGTATTTCCTGCGAGCATGCTGAATGTGTCTTTCCCGGTGGCCGGGTTCAGATCATAGTAGATGGATGGAATGATGGCTCCGAATACCATGCAGAGTCCGAGTATGATACTGCTTCCGAGAGATACACCGAGGTATCTCACACCGAGGCCATATGTTAGTCCGCCTATGCCCCATAACAGGCCGAAAAAATAAGTGATGCCGAGAGTGGAAGAAGAGGTGTTGCGAATGATGTCTGCGAAATCGGGAATGGTGAGGTAAGCGGCGAGTGGAGGAACGATCAGCCAGGAAAAGAGGCCGCCAACGAGCCAGTAACTTTCCCAGGCCCAGCCTTTTACTTTTTTGTATGGAATATAGAAGCTTCCTGACGCGAATCCGCCCAGGAAGTGGAAGATAACACCTAAAAATACACCCATAAGACAGTGAGTTTTTTCAAATATGGCTGAGCATTATTACCCTTCTGTTTAGCGAATAAAAATAGAGGTAAAGCATTGCCTAGCTGTCATGTACTATCATGGTTAAGTTAGGGTGATATTTTGTATGTTTACCCAATAGAATCCCCCCTGGCACATGAAAAAGGCAACTATATTTCAGCATCTTGTAATCGACTATCACTCTGCCACTCCAAAATACATACAATTGGCCAATTCTATCATCAAGGCGATTAAGGAAGGTATGATTCTGAAAAATGAGACGCTTCCTTCCATCAATGAGCTGAGTTTTGAATTTGAGATTTCCAGGGATACAGCAGAGAAGGGCTATAAGCATCTGAAGAAAATAGGGGTGTTGGGGTCGGTGCCCGGGAAGGGATTTTTTGTGAAGAATACGGATTTGAATCAGCAGTATAAGATCTTTCTATTGTTTAACAAGCTGAGTCCGCATAAGAAGATCATCTACGATTCTTTTGTAGAGACGCTGGGGGAGCTTGCGTCGATTGATTTTTACATTTACAACAATGATTTTGCATTTTTTAAGAAGTTGCTGGAAAACAGGAAGGAGGACTACACGCATTTCGTGATTATCCCGCATTTTCTGGAAGGGGGTGAGAATGCGCATGAGATCATCAATACGATTCCGAGGGAGAAGCTGATCCTGATGGATATCCTTGTACCCGGAGTGACGGGGGAGTATGGGGCGGTGACGGAGAATTTTGAAAAGGATATTTATGATGCCCTGGAGCAGGCGCTGGAGCAGCTGAGTAAGTATCATACGCTTAAGATCATGTTTCCGGCTTACACTTATCATCCGCAGGAGATCATGAAGGGTTTTTATCGTTTTTGCAATCAGTATGCATTTAATTATAACCTGGTTAGTAATATTGCAAATGAGCAAATCAAGGAGGGGGAGGTTTATATAAACCTGATGGAGAATGATCTGGTGTTGCTAATTGAGAAGATTTTGTCGACCAATTTGATGGTGGGCAAGGATGTTGGCGTGATATCATATAATGAGACGCCTATGAAAAAGATCATTTTGAATGGGATTACGACTATTTCTACTGATTTTCATATGATGGGTGAGCGGGCGGCTCAGTTGATATTGGAAAATTCAAAAGAGCATCTGGAGATTCCTTTCAAACTTACATTGCGGTCTTCATTATAGGGCGGGTTTTACACCCTCGTTTTTCCGCTTTTTCCCCCGATTTTTTACTTTTTTCATCCGCGTTTTGACCCTCCTCCAATCGAATTTTGAGGAATGAAATATTCATTCTTCCTGTTGCTGTTTTGTTTGTTGTGTTGTTTGTTGTTGCCGACGGTTTTGGCAGCGCAGGATTATGACGGCGATCTGCTCTGGCCATGGCGCATGGAGCTGGGATTTTCGGTAGGGGCGATGAATTGCCTGACGGATCTTGGCGGAAAAAAAGGCAATGGCCGGCGGTTTTTAAAGGATGTAAACTGGGGTTATTCGAGGCCCTGCGGAGGATTGTTTTTTTCTGTCCGGCGAAAAGGCATCGTTGCATTGAGGTTGCAGTGTCTGAGGGGTTCGGTGATGGCTGATGATAAGATATTGAAGGGAGTGGCGGGTTCTGGTCGGTATCTTCGGAATCTTCATTTCAGGAGCCGGGTGCGGGAGTGGTTGGGTTTGCTGGAGTTGTCACCGGTCGAGTGGCTGATGCCAGAGTATTGGACAAGCGTATCGCCGTATTTTATCGGGGGTGTGGGAAAATTCAGTTTTAGTCCGGAGGCAAGGCTGGGTGATAGGTGGGTTGCCTTGAGTCCGTTGCGAACGGAGGGGCAGGGTTTTGAGGAGTACGCTGCGCGAAAGCCATACGGATTGAATGTTTGGGTGATACCGGTTGGATTTGGATTGAGGCATTTTTCGGGTCGCTGCAGTTTTGGAATGGAGTTTTTTTATCGGTTTACCCGGACGGACTACCTGGATGATGTGAGCAGAAGTTATATTGATGATCGGCTTTTCAGTAAGTACCTGAATGCGGAGAGCGCTGCACTGGCCATGGTATTGGCGGACAGGAGTCGTGAGGTGGGTGCTGTTGTCAATGCGGTAGGATCGCGCAGGGGAAATCCGGCAAATAACGATGGGTATTTCTCGATAGAGTTAAGGTTTGGGTTGACGGTAAACCGCGGACCGGTGGAATGATTGTGAAGCGGTCATTTCGACTCCGGCCCGCAGGGCCCGGTTGGAGAAATCCCCATCCGACGGGAGTTGGGAAGCCGACAGCGGCCGGGGACCCCTCGGCTACTCTCGGGGTGACGGTCAACTTATAGCCCGATCAAGGTGCGTATACCCGCCATCCACATGCAGTAGCTGACCAGTAGTATGACTCGATGCTTCCGAAAGCAGGAAGGCAACGGCATTGGCTATCTCTTCTGCCGTCGTCATTCTCTTGCCCAGCGGAATCTTATCTGCGATGGCTTTAAGTGCCGCCGCCGGATCAGGTTGGGTGCTGATCCATTTTTCATACAATGGAGTATAACATTCGGCAACGATGACTGCGTTGACACGAATATTATATTTCAGCAGTTCCACTGCCCACTCACGCGTAAGTGCATTGCGGCCCCCATTGGCAGCGGCATATGCGGAGGTGCCGCCCTGCCCTGTTTCCGCAACCTTCGACCCGATATTGACTATCGAACCTTTGGTTTTTTTCAAAGAGGGCAGCAGATGATGCGCTAACAAATAATAGTGCGTGAGATTTTTATTCAGTGACGAAATAAAAGATTCATAATCACCATCCTCCAGATTTATACCGTCGTTCACACCGGCATTGTTGACCAGTCCATGTACCAACGGATATTTTTTGAGTATATCTTTTACAGCAGTATCGCAGTCCAATGGGTCAGACAACTCGGCAGTAACGAAATCAACGGCCCGTCCATGTTGAACCAACTCATCAGCGAGCTTTTTGTTGTCGGTTTCATTTCGCCCGATAAGCACCACTGTCGCGCCCTCGGCCGCGAGTACCCTGACTATCCCCTCTCCAATCCCCTTGGCACCACCGGATACTACAAAAACCTTGTCTCCTAATTTTAAATCCATCTCTAAATTAATTTATAGAAAGCTTTTGCATTGCCACCGAAGATAGCAGACTGCTCTGCACCCGACAGCGCGTTCAGGTAATTTGCTGTAATGT
>JACMLD010000467.1 GCA_014379785.1 Chitinophagaceae bacterium | reverse complement strand
TATAACTGTCCGGATCATTCGCCCTGGTCGACTCAGCTTTCGGTTTGTCGAACACAGTTGCATACACAGTCCCGTTGAAACCCGATATCACCGCCCCGGCATTGTCTGTTACCTGCCCGTCGATATTGTATTTTTCCAGCGCCTTCAGGGTATCGGCCTGACTTGTGATGGGCACCCCATTGATGGCAACGGTTTCGACCTTATTCTTTGGAAAGGCAAGTGTCATGGCAGGGTCCCCCAGCAATGTAAATTTGCGGTTGTTGACGATGTCGGCCTGGTTGATATAGGTGAAGTTTTTTGCCTTTCGGATGGCGTCGCCGAGCGACAGATAATTTCCGTCCACAGCGGGTTGTAGCGCAAATTGCAGGTAGTTCCGGTTCATGATCCGGTTGCTGAAAGCAAATACCAGCCTGGTCGTGGTCATCAGGGCAATGGCCCCGGTTTTTTCGCGAAGCAAAATATTTTCGCCCAGCGAATTCAAAACCGGGTTGTCGTAGGGAGCAAAATCGCAGGTCGCTGTTATAAATAATGGTAGTCGGTCGGGGTTGTTCCAGCTATTCACAATTTCCTGTTCCAGCACCACCTCTTCGGCAAGCCGCCGGAATCCGCCGTGACCACTGTAGTTCCAGATCAACGTTCCTGCCTGCACCTGGTTGCTGATGGCGCGGTTGACTTCAGGATACCTTGCACCGGCAGTATTGCTTTCCTGATTGAAGGCATCGAGGTATATTTTTTCCTGAATAAACAGTGGATTGGTTGTAGCTGCTGCAGCCGTAATGATCTCGGCATCATTGAGATGCAGGTTGAAATCTTCATCGTCCGCAATAAAGGTGTGCTCGTTTCGCCACGGTCCGAGGCTCTTTGGCTCGTGATAAGCAAAGATTTTATTAACAAATGATCGCGCTTCGGCGTTGTTTCTTGCCGGCACCCTTCCGATGCCAAGGTCCAGCTGATTCACCACAACGGCAGAATTGATGTCCTCGTGGTCATTGAGAAATCCAAAAAAATCGTCTGAAGTATAGGTAGAAAGCGGATCGAGCGCGTTTGCACTCTGGTAAGCAGGAACAAAATTCGTGTTTCCGGTCAGTCGTTTTTTGTAGTCGAACGAAGCATCGCCAAACAGTAAAAGATAGTCGGGTCGGCTGACAGAATCAATGCCGGCCTTGTCGAAATACATTTTTGCAAAATCCCGCAAAGCGGTCGGGTCCGGTATGCCGGAGGAAAATTCATTATAGATCTGCTCGGCTGTTACAACAACGGTTCTCAACCCATTTTTTTGCTGATGAAAGGTCGCGAGACGACTCGCCTCGGTTCGCGTGGCTTCAAAAGCGATGATAATCATGTCAGTTGTGCCCGACGCATGAAGATTTTGATTTGGCACCGGACCAATGGGTTCCGGATTCAGAAATGAATTATTGAAGACCACATATTCGCGCAGGCGGGAGGCTTCGTTTGTAAAGGAAAGCGTTGTTCCGTTTATTGATGCACTCATCCGCACCGCATTGAAAGGATCGGTTACGTCCCAGACTTGTGCCTGGGCTCCGTTTGAAATCCGCCATTCTGCGATATTGCCGGGTGCCACACTGTTCCAGTCGCGGAAACTAAGGGCTGAAGTGGCGGGCTGGACAAGCGGCCTCCTGCAAAAAACTTCAAACCAGTTTATCCAGCCCTGTGCATTGATGCCACCGGCGGTGAACTGGAAACCCACCACGGGTGCGGCGGTCGGCACGAATGATGCAAACGATTGATTTTCATTTGCAAAAATATCTGTATTGGTATTGGTAGTGGCATTGATGTCCAGTTGCAGCACCTGGCTATTGCTGGCATTAACCTGAAAACGGCTGGCGGCGCCGATCGATCGGGCGGCACAATTGGCCACAAGCACTGCAGGCTGTGGAAGCACATCCGTATATGGCAGCGGAAAACTGGCACTGAGCGACTTCCCCGGCAAACCGGACAATTCTTCCCCAAACCATTCTTTGCCGCTGCTGAGAAAGTTGACGGAGTCGAGTTCGTGAAAAAACCTTTCAGAGAAACTGGTCACGATTGTATTGGCAGGCTGAGTGGCAGGCTGAGCCGGGAGCCTTTTGCCGGATCCCGAGATCGTTATATAATAATAGGAGTGATTGCTGTAAAGATTGAATTGATGCCTGAACCGTTTATTGATTGAGTCGGGTGTCCACTGGTGGGGACCGGTGGCATAAAACAGAAAGTAGTCGCCGCCATTCAGTACACCATCACCACCATCTACCACCTGAATGGCGTTTTCGACGAGGTCATCGGTCACGGTCGCGCTGCATGATTCCGGCAGCATAGAACCACCATTGCCATAAAGCCGGATGGCCGCTGAGGGAAATGACTGTCCCGTGATTCCAAGCTTATTTAAAACTGCGATGTCTACCTTATATATACCCGGCGCGTTTATTGCAATCTTATACCAACTGCCGGATGAAAGAACGGATGCATTCTTATAGGAGCGCTGGGCGACAAGGCCGCCTGATAAGCAGGTGAAGAATAACAAAAAAGTCAGCCAGGTCTTCATAATTGGAATGTATGGTCTTTTAACGTATTTCTACGAATCCGTGTTGTGAAAGCTACTTATATTCGCATTTCGCCGTCCAAACCTTTGGAAGCGGATACAATATAAGACGCAACATCCCGTTATTTCTATCTAAAACCGGCTTCAAATGGCTATTAATATGAACTGGAGAAACCTCACACTCTTACTATCCTGCGCGGTAGTGTTTGCTTCTTGTAAAAATGGCAAACTCTTCGGCAAAAAAACAGAAAAATCAGACGTCACGGGCTGGAACTACAATGATAAAAACATGGGTGGTTATCAGGTTTCCCGAGAAAAAGAAGAGAAAACCGGTCCTGGACTGGTCTTCGTACAAGGTGGTACCTTTACTCAGGGTGCTACTGAAGAAGATGTAATGGGCGATTGGAATAATATTCCGCGTCGTATTACTGTCAACTCTTTTTATATTGACAAAACAGAAGTTGCTAACGTTCACTACCGTGAATATATGTACTGGGTAAGTACTGTATTTGATGGTGATGAATTTGAGGCAGTTCGCCAGGGCATTCTTCCCGATACAATGGTATGGAGAAGTGAGCTTGCGTACAACGAACCACTCGTGGAGTATTACCTCCGTCACCCATCTTATAACTACTACCCTGTAGTGGGTGTAAGCTGGAAACAGGCCAATGACTTCTGTCATTGGAGAACAAACCGCGTAAATGAAGCCGAACTTGTAAAAAGAGGTTTTATCAATAAGAACTCGCTGAAGAATCTTTCTGGTCTTGGCCAGGAGAACTTTGATACAAAAGCATACCTGCTTGGCGAATATCAGCCAACTCCGGGTGCTGCTGCAAAATCAAAGAAAAATGCGCTTCGCAATCCAAACGGTACCCCACGTACCAATGTAACTTTCGAAGATGGTATCCTGTTACCGGGATATCGCCTGCCGACAGAAGCTGAGTGGGAATATGCCGCACTTGGACTCGTTAACCAAAACCCGCAGCCGAGCAAGAAAGAAGGCAAGCGTGGTGAGGAACTTATCACCAACAAACAGGTTTACTCATGGAGCCAGAATGTAAATGGTCTTCGTGATAACCGCCGCGGCAGCTGGCAGGGTACGTTCCTGGCCAACTTCAAACGTGGTGCAGGTGACAACATGGGTGTTGCAGGTGGTCTGAATGACCGCGCTGTTTACACAGCCCCGGTTGAATCATTCTATCCAAATGGTTTCGGTCTTTATAACATGAGCGGAAACGTAAATGAGTGGGTTGCTGACGTATATCGTCCTTTGTCTATCGTAGACAATGATGATGTTGCCTCTTATCGTGGTAACAAATACGAAACTGTTGACCTCACAACTGGTAAAGCAGAAAGAGACAGCCTTGGCAGAATCAAGAATCGTTACATCACCGACGATGAAAGCAAAAAGCGTCGTAACTATCAGAAAGGTAATGTTATCAACTACCTTGATGGTGACTCATCAGTACTCGGTGTAACTTACGGTTACGGTCTTACTACCCTTATCAGCGATAGCTCAAGAGTTATCAAAGGAGGTAGCTGGAATGACCGCGCTTACTGGCTCAGTCCTGGTACACGTCGCTTCCTGGAAGAAGGTCAGGCAAGCAGCACGGTAGGTTTCCGTTGCGCAATGGACCGTGTAGGTAGCCCTGAAGGAAACGGAAGAAAAACAGGTATCGAATACAAAGCACGCAGACAGAACAGTCGCAAAAGATAATTGCTTAAAAAGCTTTAAAAAAACCCTCCGCGAAATGCAGGAGGGTTTTTTTATACATTTAATTTTGGAACATGAATATCGAAGCGCTTTACGCCATCTATCAGGAGTTTCCTTCAGTACAGACAGACACGCGAAAACTAAAAAAAGGCGATATCTTTTTTGCACTCAAGGGGCCTAACTTCAACGCGAATGCATTTGCAGCAAAGGCTCTTCAGGCCGGAGCAGCATATTCAATCATTGACGATGCAGAATATGTGAGTGGCGAGAAAACAATACTCGTTGATGATGTGCTTACTACTCTCCAGGCACTTGCAAAGCATCACAGGCTTCAGTTTGATATTCCTTTCATTGCCATCACCGGCAGCAATGGAAAGACAACTACAAAAGAATTGCTGCATGCCGTGCTTGCTTCCACATTCATCACATATACCACTGAAGGCAATCTCAACAATCATATTGGTGTACCGCTTACGCTGCTTCGGATAAAACGCGATGCTGAAATGGCTGTGATAGAAATGGGCGCAAATCATCTGCGCGAGATAGCATCCTATTGCAGCTATACCTTACCTACCCATGGCATTATCACAAATTGCGGTAAAGCACATCTCGAAGGATTCGGAGGTGAAGAAGGCGTAAGAAAAGGAAAAGGGGAGTTGTATGATCACCTGCGGAGTCACGAAGGAACTGCCTTCGTGATGTGGGACTATCCCTATCTCCGCGATATGAGCAAGGGTATCCCGAACGTGATAAGCTATGGTACCCAGGGCGCAATGATCAGCGGGAAGGCACAGCCTTCAGATACATTTTTAAAGGTGGCCATCGCGGGGAGGCTTCAGATCGATCAGATAGATACACAATTGGTGGGCGAATACAACCTGCCAAACGTGCTGGCAGCAGTGGCTACGGCCGATCATTTTAAAGTGCCTGCTGAGGTTATAAAAAGATCAATGGAAAATTACGCGCCGTCCAACAGCCGTTCTCAGCTGGTAAAGAAAGGTACAAACCAGATCATACTGGATGCATACAATGCCAATCCATCGAGCATGAGACTTGCCATTGAGAATTTTGCAAAACTCGCTGCCACTGACAAAGTGCTTTTGCTGGGAAGCATGGCCGAGTTGGGTACCGAGAGCAATGCCGAACACCAGGCCATCATTGCCTTACTGGATCAATACAAGTGGAAATCAGTGGCACTGGTTGGTAAAAATTTTGAAACCGCCGGTCATGATTACCTGCAGTTTGCCGACTCTGCCGAAGCGGGAAATTGGTTTCGTGCACAACAGTTTGAAAACTCAAGTATTCTTGTGAAGGGTTCCCGGAGTATGCAGATGGAAAAGGTGCTGGGCGACTAACATTTATCCAGCGCCTGGAGAATATCTGCGAGTACATCATCCACATGTTCCAGTCCAACGGATATGCGAATCAATCCCGGAGTAATTTTCACTGCCTTGCGCTCTTCTTCACTCAGCTTCGCATGAGTTGTACTTGCCGGATGAGAAGCGATGCTTCTGGTATCACCAAGATTCGCCGTGAGCGTCAGCATCTCCAATGCATTCAAAAACTTTTTCCCACTTTCGAGTCCGCCTTTCAGCTCAAAGCAGACAATGCCACCTCCGTTTTTCATTTGTTTGATGGCCGTTTCATATTGCGGATGGCTGGGTAGAAAAGGATATTTCAGCCCACTGATCTTTTCATGTTTCTCGAGGCTTGAGGCCAGTTTCAGCGCATTCTGCGCATGTCTTTCCATACGCACGTCGAGGGTTTCGATACTTTTACTGAGCACCCATGCATTGAACGGTGAAAGTGCAGGACCGGTACTCCGGCAAAACATATAGATATCCTGTATAAGATCTTTTCTGCCAACGATCACACCACCGAGTACTCTGCCCTGTCCATCAATCCATTTTGTTGCAGAATGAACCACAATATCAGCACCGAAATCAATCGGGCGCTGATTCACCGGAGTAGCAAAACAATTGTCTACATTGAGAATGAGCTTGTGTTTTTTTGCAAGCTTACCCGCAAATTCCAGGTCAACTATATCAAGACCGGGGTTGGTAGGCGTTTCCAGAAAAATCATTTTTGTCTCTGGTCTGATCGCTGCTTCCCATTCTTCTGGGCTGTCGGCACTGACGTATGTAAAATCAATGCCGTAGCGCGACAAATACTTCGTGATGACGGTATGCGTGCTTCCAAAAATTGCATTGCATGCAATCAGGTGATCGCCCGATTTCATCAGTGCCATAAAGCTCGCAAAAACAGCGCTCATGCCGGACGAGGTGGCATAACCAGCTTCTGCACCTTCCAGGGCACATACCCTGTCTGTAAATTCTTTTACGGTTGGATTGCTGAACCGGCTATAAATATTATCGTCTGTTTCATCTGCAAATGCAGCACGCATTTCTTCGGCATTATCGAATGAAAAACTGCTGGTCAGAAACATCGGCGACGAATGTTCCATTTCATTTGTCTGTTCTATGCGGGTGCGGATTGCTTTTGAAATTGGGTGCATAGTGAGGGCTTGGTTTAAACTATCCTGATATCCCAGGAGATGGCGGTGCCGGAACGGCGAAGTGTTTCTGCTACTGAGCAATATTTTTCCATCGAAAGCTCGCAGGCTTTTCTTCCTTTGATTGGATCAATATTTCCTTTTAGTTCAAAAACCAGGTTAATGGTCTTCCACAGTGATGGTTCTTTTCCCGCTTCTCTTTCGCCTTCGATTTTCATTGCGAACCCTTCAATGGGCTGACGTTGTTTTTTCAAAATAGAAATTACATCGATGCCGGCACAACCTCCGAGTCCCATCAGCAGCATTTGCATGGGCCTCACACCAAAGTTTTTGCCACCACCGTCGGGGCTGGTATCCATCCGCACAACATGTCCCGCTGCATCAGTGGCTTCGAAGCCAAAATCGTCCTGCACCCGCTCTAATTCGATTTTGATCATTTGTAATTCTTTTTGCAAATGTAATTCATGCAAGCCTTTACTTTGCACACTGAATTAGCCTTCTGTAAATGAAGTATTATGAATACCAACGGTCGTTTGTATTAGAAAGTGGTGAACAACTGCCGGGGATAAAAATTGCCTACTCAACATATGGTGTCCTGAATGAAGCAGGCGACAATGTTGTGTGGATATGTCACGCATTGACGGCAAACTCGGAAGTGGCAGAATGGTGGGGAGGCGTGGTTGGTACAGGCCAGGTGATCAGTCCTGAAAAATACTTTATCGTCTGCGCAAACATAATAGGATCCTGTTATGGCTCTTCTGGTCCGCTGGCGCTCAATCCGCTTACCGCTAAACCATATTTTGAGACTTTTCCCTCCGTTACCGTTCGTGATATGGTCAAAGCACATATCCTTCTGCGCGAACACCTGTGTATAAATCGCATTCATCTGCTCATGGGTGGAAGCATGGGTGGTTATCAGGTGCTTGAATGGGCGGTTATGGAAAAGGAAAGAATAAAAAATCTGTTTTTGCTTGCTACCTCGGCCGCTGAAAGTGCATGGGGCATTGCAACACATACTGCACAACGGCTGGCGATAGAAGCGGATGCTACATGGAGAGATGCCAGTCCTGATGCCGGCGCAAAAGGACTTAAAGCGGCAAGAGGAATCGGGATGCTTACCTATCGCAACTATGGCATCATGGTAAAGAACCAGACAGATCCTGATCCGGAGAAACTCGATGATTACAGGGCCTCTTCGTATATCAATTATCAGGGCGATAAGCTTGTAAGAAGGTTCAACGCATATACATACTGGTTGTTGACAAAGGCGATGGACAGCCATCATCTTGCCAGGGGGCGCGGCGGACAGCTTGAAAAAATCTTAGGATCGATAAATCAGCCAACGCTTATTGTTGGTATCAGCAGCGATATTTTATGCCCGGTGCAGGAACAGCAGTTTCTTGCAGACAAAATGCCCGCAGCCAGGTTTGTGGAAATTGATTCGGCTTATGGACATGATGGTTTTATGGTTGAGTCGGTCGGGATTTCGGAGGTGCTGGGTCAATGGTTGAGTAGTTGATTGGTTGATCAATTGACTCGTTGGGTGCTGTCATGCCGACCGAAGTCGAGGCATCCCCAACCGGCAATCACCCTGACTGTAGGTTGGGGACCCCTCGGCTGCGCTCGGGGTGACGGCACACTGTTTAGCCAGTTATTTTAGAACTCGCATACAGATCGTACCAGTCCTGGTGATCCAGCTGCAGCTCAAATGCTTTTACGATGTTTTTTATCCGCTGTTCATTCGTAGTGCCTATCAGTGGCAACGCGCCCAGCTTTATCAGCCATGCCACGGCAATGGATTCTATATCTGCGCCGTATTTGGCGGTGAGTTCATTCAGTTTGTTCCGCACGCTGACCGCCAGCTTGTCTGTTCCGTTAGCAATCCTTCCACCGTCGAGCGGCGCAGATGCAAGTGGACGCATGTATTTCTGTTTGATATAATCAATCTGTCCATTGTCAAGCGCCGTCGTATTAAGCAGGCTCAATTCAGTCTGGTTGGTGACAATGGGAATACGGAGGTAGGAAGCCAGTAACTGATGCTGAAAAACAGAAAAGTTTGCAATACCAATAGATTTCACCTTCCCGGATTCTTTGAGCTGTGTGAGCGTCAAAGCTGTTTCTTCGAGATTCGACAATGGATCAAGATGATCGAGAAACAGAATGTCGAGAGAGTCGGTCTGTAATTTCTTGAGGGAGTTGTTAACGCTCTTTACGATGTGATTGCTTGAGGTATTGATATGCCTGACTCTGACATCCGCATTGCCTGAACCTGGCACCAGCAATCCGCAGCGTGAAAAGAGCACGATGTCTTCACGTTTGATGGAGCGGGCATTGATCACCTTTCCAAAAACTTCCTCTGTCAGTCCATTACCATAAATATCTGCGTGGTCAAATGTGTTGATCCCCTGTTCAAGGCAAATGTCTATGATGCGTTCCATTTTTTTCACCTCATTGTCTGAAGGAGTCTGCCAGCGCCAGAAACCATAGATGGCTGGAGAAACTTTCGGACCGGAATCGCTGATATAGACTTTTTGCAGCATGCTTTTATTTTTTAGACCTCAGATCAAGATTTTGAAAGAAGAATATTCTCGCAGCATGGGTACTGCGGTATTGATTGCCGGCTGCCAGTTGCTGAAAAATATTCATATAACCCGCCTGGATATTATTGTGTTCAGAAAACTGGTATTTCAAACCCAGAAAAAACCGGTTCTGGTCAAAATAATTATACACGATTTCCTTGCCAAAATTTACATGCACCTCATCATTTAACACGAGCGAAACAGCTCCGGGAACAACTCCTTTTTTACCGAAAGGAATTTCATACCATACATTATACCTGACTCGATAGTTAAACAGATAGCCATCGCTTAGCGTGGAATCGTTTTTTATTTTTCTTCTGAACCGCTCTTCCAATCTGAACCATTGCATAAGCCTGTTCCTCTGGAATTTTGTATGCCATTGAAACTGTTGCCAGATCCTGTGTTCGGGCTGAGAGATTTTCTTATGATTGTCGGAAGGAAAGAAATTGACGAAAGCATATCCGGCGGTAAGCTTGGCCGCATCATTCACATAATAGGTTA
>JACMLD010000466.1 GCA_014379785.1 Chitinophagaceae bacterium | reverse complement strand
TCAGATTCTGAAAGAACCCATTGCTGCAAAAGGTCCGAGACTCAGCTGCGAAATCTCCCTCCCCGGCCGATTTGTTGTCATCACTCCATTCAATGATATCGTTGCGGTATCCAGAAAGATTCATTCTTCTGATGAAAGGAAACGACTGCAGAAAATCATCGAAGCCATCAAGCCGAAGAACTTTGGCGTGATCGTGCGAACAGCTGCGGAAGGTAAAAATACTGCGGAGCTGCATGAGGACCTGCTTGCGCTCGTTGAAACCTGGAAGCTGATTCAGAAAAACCTGCGTGGCGCTGTTGCACCCGCGAAGATTCTGAGCGAGCAGACAAAGACTGCGAGCATTTTACGCGATCTGCTGAATGAAGATTTTAACAGGATCGTGGTGAATGACAAGACAATATTCAACGATACAAAAAATTATATACAGCGCATTGCTCCTGAGAAAGCAGACATCGTCTCTTTCTATCACAATGGCTCACCGATTTTTGATCAGTTTGGTGTTACCAAACAGGTCAAAGCTGCGTTTGGCAAAACTGTAAACCTGCCCAGCGGTGCCTATCTGATCATTGAACATACCGAAGCCCTGCATGTCATAGACGTCAACAGCGGTTACAAAAGCGTGAGCAATAACCAGGAGCAGAATGCGCTGGAGACGAATCTGGAAGCTGCCGATGAAGTAGCGAGACAACTTCGACTTCGTGATCTGGGCGGTATTATCGTGGTTGATTTTATCGATATGAAATTGCCCGACAATAAGCGAAAGCTGATTGAGGCAATGGAAGGCTTTATGCGTACGGATCGCGCGAAACATGCCGTGTTGCCGATTTCAAAGTTTGGCCTGATGCAAATCACGCGTCAGCGCATGAAACCTGAGATGAATATCAACACGCAGGAGATTTGTCCGAGCTGCAATGGAACAGGAAAAATATCTTCGGCTCTCATTCTTGAAGATGAAATTGAAAAAAACCTCAGTTATCTGCTTACTCATAATCATACGGATTTGACGCTGGTCGTTCATCCGATCATGTTTGCATACCTTACCAAGGGTGGTTTATTTTTCAATAAGAGCAAACTCTGGCATTGGAGATGGAAGCATAAGCAGAGGCTTAAGCTTAAAGAGAATACCAATTATCATCTGACCGAGTTCCATTTTTACGACAACCACGAGGAAGAGATTAAGTTGTAGTTTGGTTGATTGGTACTTATTGGTCCGTCATTTCGACTCCGGCCCGCAGGGCCTGGGCGGAGAAATCCCCGACCGATTTCTTGCGGTTTGAATAAATGAAATTAAAAAAGCCACTGCTACTTAAAGTAACAGTGGCTTTTTAGTTGTTGCCAGACCCACAGAGTAATAGCAGGGGATTTCTCCACTCGCTTCGCTCGGTCGAAATGACTGGTCAATGAATCAACTGATCAACTAGTCAACCGATCAAGCAACATTAGTACCCCGGATTCTGAGTAATCACACCTTCAGTCGCCTGCACTTCAGCCTGCGGAATCGGGAAAACAAGTTTATTGTTGTTCCAGGCCCAGGTTGCTGATCCATCAGTAAAGGTCTGCTGCAGACGTCTTACCTCATGTATGCGGAATCCTTCGAATGCAAGTTCATAAACCCTTTCGTTTAACACATCCTGTAAAGTTGGAGCCAGTAAAACTGGCAAATTTGTTCTAACAGGATTTCTTATCTGAGCCAGATCATTTGCGGGACTATCGCCCACTGCACCACCGAGACGGATATTTGTTTCCGCTCTGATAAGATACATTTCTGCAATTCTTATAACCGGGAGATTTTGGCTAAATGACTTCCATTTACTAGTATAGATATTTCCTGGTCTTGCACCTGTGCCTACGTAGTACCACTGTGCTGCGCGAAGATCGCCTGCAGGGTAGGTATTCAAAAATGCAGGAACTATTCTTACGTCTGCACGACCGATTCCCGGAAGACTTCCGTAGAAAGTTGCCATTCCGTCATTGGAAGTTCCGGCATTGTTCTGATCATTTTGCTGAATCTCCCATACTGATTCATCAGTATTCTTATTGTCAAAGACTGCGTTTACAGAAGCATTCATTTCATATTTATCAGATTCGATGACTTCGTTTGCAGCAGCTCTTGCGTTTGCGAAGTCACCTTTTTGCAAGTAAACTTTTGCAAGAAAAGCGAGTGCAGTATACCTGTCGGCGCGGGTTCCATTGTCTTCAGGCATCTTAGCCGCCGCTGCAGTCAGGTCACTGATTACCGCCGTGTAGACTTCTGCAACGGTGCTTCTCGGAGTTCTTTCAAATACATCTGCTTCAGTCTTGGTAGCTCTTGTGCGGATGACTACACCTGGCTGAGTGTTTCCGGGAGTTGCTCCCCATGGAAGTGCAAAAAGTCTGACAAGCTCAAAATGCATGATGCCGCGAACAAAAAGTGCTTCGCCCTCCAACTGGGTCTTTTGGTCGGGGTCTGTTACAATCCCTAATGCATCGACCACCGAATTTGCCAGGTTGATGGCGCGGTAACCTGCATTCCATATTCTTGCGGCTTCTCCATTATCACGATTCATGGTTTTTCTGGCAGCCTGCTGCAGGCCTGTAAAGGTTCCCCGCCATGATGCATATCCTTCCTGTGCCAGAAGCTCTGGGACCATCAGAAGATTAGTGCCATAAAGTGCCCCTCCGCCCATTACGGAATAGCATCCAACTATAGCAGATTCAACATCAGCCGGAGTTGTTAGAGCAGTAGCCGCATCTATGGATTGTTTCGGCTTCACGTCCAGTCTTTTGTCGCACGAAACAATAGAAAGAGCAATCAGCGTGCTCAGTATAATTTTAGAAATATGCTTGTGTTTCATTTTTTAATTTTTTGTTGGGCGAATTAGAATCCTAAATTGATACCTACACTAATAGTTCTGGCCTGGGGAGGAGTATAAAAATCATGGCCAAGGTTAAACCCGCCAACGAATCCCGAATTTACTTCTGGGTCATAGCCTTTATAATTAGTTATCGTAATAAGATTGTTTGCGGCTACATAAAGTCTGGCAGTTTCAAGCTTCAGCTTCCCAATCCATTTTCTTGGGAAATTATAACCAAGGTTTACCGATTTCACACGGAAATAAGAACCATCCTGCACCCAGCGCGAAGATTTACCTGCACCATTTCCTTCGTATAATCTAGGTTCAGGAATATTTGTAATCTGACCTGGTGCCTTCCAATAGTCCATCTGGTCTGTTGTCTGATTGTCATAATAATCACCGTTGACTGATTGGAAAAATCCCGCCATATTATAAAGGTCACCACCTTTTACAAACTGGCACTGTACATCAAGATCAAAACCCATATAAGAAAAATGGTTGTTAATCCCGCCGTAGTATTCAGGATTGGGGCTACCAATAATGGTATCAACTGCAAGACTGTAATCGTTGGTGGTTTTTCCATCGGCAAGATAATATAGAGCATCACCGTTGGCGGGATCTACACCTGCGTAAGACTTGCCATAAAATTGGCCATATGGCTGATTGACCGCCAGACGTCCGACAGTTCTTGTGCCTGGGGGAACCGGAGCAACAAGTTTTGTGACTTTGTTTTTGTAGGTTGACAGGTTGACTGATGCGGTCCATTTGAATTTTCCTGGAAGAATGGTGCCATTAAGAACAAATTCCCATCCTTTGTTTTCGAGCGAACCAATATTTTTGGTAACGGTTGTGTATCCGTTGATCGCAGGTGTAGGCACATTCAGAAGTAGATCCTTAGTGTTTTTATGAAAATAATCTACCTCACCACTAATGCGGTTGTTGAAAAATCCAAAATCAATACCGACATCAAATTGGTCTGTTCTTTCCCATCTAAGTTCGTTGTTACCAAATTGGGTTGTGACGAGACCTGCAACATCTGCATAGGCGGAACCTCCATAGAGTGTTAAAGAAGGAAAGTTCCCAATTTCTGCATTTCCTGTTTTACCATAGCTCGCCCGCAGTTTCAGGAAGCTTAGTGGTTTGATTCCTGCGAGAAATTTTTCTTCGCTAAGAATCCAGCCTACAGAGACCGCAGGGAATGATCCATATTGATTATTGGCGCTAAATCTTGAAGAACCATCTACTCTTACGCTCGCGCCGAGCAGGTAGCGATCCATAAATTTATAGTTTGCTCTCGCGAAATAAGAAAGGAAGGTGAATCTTGTCTCTGTAGAAGTACCTGCTTCTATAATAGCTGCACTTGCAATTTTGGTAAACTTATCATTCGGAAATCCGCGACCCTGCACCTGCGCACCGGTTGTTTTTCCATTTTGATATTCCGTGCCCAGCAAAGCGTCAAACACATGATTATCTCCAAACGATTTTCTATAGTTGAGTGTATTTGTGAGTGTAATGACGGTTGCAGTTACCTGGTTGTTAAAACCAAGTCCTGTTGGCGCGCCATCGAGTGTTTCCTTGCCATTGTAACTTTCTTCCTGAAGATTGTTCCAGTCTACCCCGACCTGGCTTCTGAAATATAGGTCCGGCGTGATCGTTACTTCTCCATATGCGTTGCTGATGGAGCGGAAGGTGGTATTTACATTTGATGCACTGGATATTTCAAACAGGTTGTTATAATATAAGGTGTTCGGATTCAGTGTGCCATCTGTGAGATATAATGGATGGAGTGGTGGGAGTGCATTCAGCTGAATAGGATTTGAAAAGGCATTATCGCTGGGTACACGATAGTTGCGGCTTTTGGCAAGTGAAATGTTGAGACCAACTTTAAGACGCGAACCAACGGTGTGGTCAAGATTTATCCTGCCATTCGCCCTGTCGAGTTCGTTACCTATTATAATACCTTTCTGATCATTCCATGATCCGCTGATCAGAAATTTTGTACGTGCATCTCCGCCTGTGATCGATGCATTGTATTGTGATATGGAACCTTCCTGAAATGCTTGTGCCCCCCAGTCTGTATCTGCGGTGCTATTCCAGTCAGTGGTGCCGGTTTCATCTTCAAAGTCAGTGGCGGGATCGTATCCTGAGTATTCAGCAGCGTATCCAAAGAGTTCTTTGTATTGAGCTGAATTTAAAAATTTCTGTTTTTTTGTTGGTCTGCTCCAGCCGGTGTAGTATCCGACATTCACTTTGCTGCGACCAACTTTACCGGATTTTGTAGTAATGAGCAATACGCCGTTTGATGCGCGGGCTCCATAAATCGCTGATGAAGCTGCATCTTTTAAAACTTCAATTGATTCTATATCATCCGGATTGATGGTAGCAAGCGGGTTATCATTTTCTGTAAAGCTTCCGAGAGATTGGGAAACTACGGGTACTCCGTCAATCACTATGAATGGTTGTTGATTGGCCGATACCGAGGAAATACCGCGCACCCGGATATTTAATCCTTGTCCGAGTTTACCACTTCCCGAGTTAATGAATACTCCGGCGGTTCTGCCCTGAAGGGCTGTTTCAAAGGATGGCATTGGTTGATTCTGAAAATCTTTTGAAGTCACCCTGGAAATGGAAGAGGTGACGTCCCTCTTAATCTTAGTTCCATAACCCACCACAAGGACTTCGGTAAGAGCTTTGTCGCCCGGGACAAGGGAGATGTCCATAGACGGCGAAATGGCAGCTTCCAGATCCTGGTAACCGACATAGCTAAATACCAATGTTGTAGCATTTTGCGGTGCATTGAGTCTGAAAGTACCGTCGGGACCAGATACCGTGGCTGATGTGGAGCCTTTCACTTTGACGGTCACGCCTGGGAGGGGTGTTCCGTCTTTTGAATCGGCGATTTTTCCTGCTATTTCACGACTTTGAGCGTGTAGCAGTTGGATAGAAAAAAAGAGCAAGCCCAGCAGGGCTCCTGAAAATTTTCTCATGTGAATGAATTTTAAAGTGGCGTTTGTTAAGATAATGTTAGAAGCCCTTATTAATCATTGACATGAGAAAAGTTAGGAATGCTGCTTTGTGGAGAGTTGATTGGTTGATCAGTTAACTTGTTGATTCGTTGGCCTCATTTCGACCAACGGGAGAAATCCCGATTGTATGCGAGGAATAAAAATATTCTCTCAGTAAGGCAACTAGTTACTGATCAACCAGTTAACTAGTTAACTGGTCAACTGATCCACTAATCAACTAACTAACTTTGCCCTTTCACCTTTCTCCACCTCTACCTCCTGTTTTGATAAATAAAAATATACTGAATAAGCGTCACGATGGAAGCTACGGCCGCTACTACATAGGTCAGGGCTGCCCATTTCAGCGCGTCTTTGGCTTTGGGATATTCTTCCGGTGTGGTAACGTTGGTCTGATTCAGCCAGTTCAGCGCGCGGCGGCTGGCGTCGAATTCTACCGGAAGGGTCACAACCGAGAAAATGGTAGTCAGGGCGAAAAGGATGATTCCGGCCAGTAAAAGCCATGGAAAGATGTTTATCAGCACTATTCCGCCGATAAGTACCCATTGTACGAGGCTGGAACTCACCTGAACCGCAGGAACGAGCTTACTTCTAAGGCCGAGCCAGGCGTAGGCATTCGCATGCTGAACAGCGTGGCCGCACTCGTGGGCTGCCACAGCGGCAGCCGCCACATTTACCCCGCTGTAAACGTCCGGGCTAAGGTTTACTGTTTTTGTGGCAGGATTATAGTGGTCGGAGAGAAAACCTTGTCCGGAAACGACTTTTACGTCGTATATACCGTTCTCTTTCAACATCTTCTCTGCAATTTCCTTTCCGCTTAGCCCCCTGGCGAGAGGTGTGCGCGCGTAGGTCTTAAATTTTTGCTTGAGAACGTAAGAAACGAGCATACTTATGCCCACAAAAATCAGGGAAACTATCATCACAGATGGTGTCATGTTCGTGTTTTTTACTTTGTATATATAGTATCAAATGCTTTTCCAATTATTTTTTTTTCTTCTTTTTCGCCGTTTTGGCATAGGCCGGATTTTCAAGCAGTTGCAAACTGTCAAATTTGTCCGGACTGTTAGTATATCTTTAAAAAATCGCCTCTAAACAATTGATTATAAAATACTTAACACTGTGCAAAATTTTTTTGAGTTCACCCATGCCTAAACGAAAAAGTTATTCACAGCACCAAAAAATAATTTTGTAATGTGGTGCATATTTGTAATTTAGTGCAAGAATTTAATGGGTTAGTAAGTAAAAGGTCAGCAGCAATGCTGGCCTTTTTACTTTTACAAATGTCCACTTTCTCCTGATATTATTTCGCTAAAACTTCGCATTCGTTTTTCTACTTCTTCTTAAATTTTACCGTCATTTTTCTTTTTTCATGTTTGTGATCGACGATCATTTTTTCTTATGGGGAGATATTGTTGATAACCGGGTAAATAAGATTTTCTTACGTTGTTTCTCCCCCGCAATCCTCCCATATCCATCATACCTTTATTAAATGAGTAAAGTAAAGACAGCTTTTTTTTGTCAGAACTGTGGTTATGAGAGTACGAAGTGGGTGGGCAAGTGTCCATCCTGTAATGAATGGAACACGTTTGCAGAAGAGTTGGTTCAAAAAGATGCAGCAAAGTCAAACAACAACAATGGGTGGAGGGATGCGGGTGAGGTTTCGGGTCAGAAAACTGTCTCTCTTGGTGAGATTGTAAGCAGTGAAGAAAAGCGCATCGTAACTGCGGATCCAGAGCTGAACAGGGTTCTGGGCGGTGGCATTGTTCCGGGCAGTATCATACTCGTAGCAGGAGAACCTGGTATCGGTAAGTCGACGTTGTTTCTTCAGAACGCACTTTTTTTGCCAGACATCGTGACCTTATATATAAGCGGTGAAGAAAGTGCTCAGCAGATCAAGATGCGTGCGAACAGGCTGAATGCTGTCAATGAAAACTTTTATCTGCTAACTGAGACAAACACGCAAACGATCTTTCAGGAGATAAAAAAGTTGAAGCCTCAGCTTGTGATAGTTGATTCCATTCAAACTTTACACACACCATATATTGAATCATCACCAGGAAGCATTTCACAGATTCGCGAAACGGCTTCGGAGTTACAACGATATGCCAAGGAATCAAACACGCCGGTGTTTCTGATCGGACATATCACAAAAGAAGGAAATATTGCCGGGCCGAAAATTCTTGAGCATATGGTGGATACCGTGCTGCAATTTGAAGGCGATCGTCACTACGCCTACCGGATTCTCCGAACCTTAAAAAACCGGTTTGGGAGTACAGCCGAGCTCGGTATCTACGAAATGACCTCAGAAGGCATGCGGGCGGTGACAAATCCGAGCGAAATGCTCATCACCCAGAAAGAAGAGCATCTGAGCGGCATAGCGATTTCGGCGACGGTAGAAGGAATGCGACCATTACTCATTGAAACTCAGGCACTTGTTACTCAATCCGTTTATGGCAACCCGCAGCGGACTGTTACTGGATTTGACCTGCGGAGACTCCAGCTGCTGCTTGCAGTACTCGAAAAGCGTGGTGGTTTTCATTTTGGGGTCAAAGATGTGTTTCTGAATATTGCCGGTGGCCTGAAGGTAGAGGACCCTTCGATTGACCTGGCGGTGCTTTGTGCCTTGCTCAGTTCATATGAAGATGTGGCAATACCTATGAATATCTGTTTTGCAGGTGAAGTAGGGCTAAGCGGAGAAATCCGCGCTGTAAACCGAATCGATCAGCGGATTGCAGAAGCGGAGAAGCTGGGGTTTGAAAAGATCATTTTGTCGAAATACAACTCCAAAGGATTGGCAAAACAGCCTTTTAATATTGAAATATTAACTGTGTCACGTGTGGAAGAAGTCTATACCTTATTGTTTTAGGAATGGTCTTGCGGATTTTGGCGCCTCGGTTACAGATATCAGATTCCTTTTATTTCCGCATTTGTGCGCAGGCTGTGGAATCGATTTGCCTGGAAAGCATGCGCCACTTTGTCTGCGATGTATGGTAGATCTGCCCTTGACCAACTTTTATGGTTACCGCGACAATCCGGTGGAAAAACATTTCTGGGGAAGGCTGCCCGTCAGCGCAGCGACCGCTTTCCTGCATTTCAATCGGGGTTCGCTGGTACAGCGGTTATTGCATGAAATAAAATATAGAGGAAACAGGGATATTGGAATTTTTCTCGGAAAGCTCATGGGCGAACAACTGGCGGCAAGTGACGCATTCAAAAACTGCAGCCTGCTTGTACCGGTTCCGCTCTTTGCCTCGAGGTTGAGAAAGCGCGGTTACAATCAATCAGCACTTCTCTGTGAGGGTATGTCCGAAGCGATGGGCATAAGATTCTGCAATGATGCTTTGCTTCGAATGGCGGCTACGGACACGCAAACAAAAAAGAACAGGCAGGAGCGATGGGTAAATATGCAGGACAGATTCCAACTCAATAAAACTGCTGAGATGGAAGGACATCATATATTACTGGTGGACGATGTGGTCACAACAGGGGCAACGCTGGAAGCCTGCGGAAAAGCCCTGCTGTCTGTTAATAATTGTACAATGAGCATCGCAGCACTGGCTTATGCTGTCTAATTAAACCATCTTGTTGGACGGACTTTATTATTTTTGAAACTGATGAAGCAATTCATAACTATTTTCTGCTTTTCTGTACTGCTTGTTTTTTCTTCCTGCAGGAAAGAATCTTTTATTACAAGTCCAGACGCAAGGCTGTCCATCTCGGCTGATACACTGCATTTCGACACCGTCTTTACATCCCTCGGCTCGGTAACGCAATTTTTTAAAATCCGAAACGACAACAATCAGCAACTGAAGCTTGACAGGATCAGTTTGCGTGGCGGCAGTGCTTCGGCATTTAAAATCAATATCGATGGCAGTCCCGGTCCCGAAGCAACCAACCTCGAAATAGACGCCAATGATAGCCTGTATGTTTTTGTAAGCGTCTCGGTCAATCCCAATCTCAACAACCTCCCGTTTGTAGTTGCCGATAGTATTGAAGTGCAATTCAACGGCAATAAAAGACTGGTACAACTGGAGGCCTGGGGACAGAATGCAAATTTTTTGCGTGACAGGGTAATAACTGGAAATACTGTCTGGAACAATACGCTTCCATATGTGATCCTCGGAAGTGTCAGAGTAGATACAACAGCGACACTCACCATTCAGAAAGGCGCGCGGATCTATTTACACGCAGACGCACCTTTTCTCGTTGACGGTTCTTTGATCGTGCAGGGTGAAAAAGATACCAGCGCAAGAGTTTATTTCCGGGGTGATCGCAGAGACGTGCCCTATGATCAATACCCAGGAAGCTGGCCGGGCATTTATTTTCGCCAGACCAGTAAGGACAATGTCCTTAAATATGCGGTTATTCAAAACGGATATCAGGGCGTTGTAGCGGAACTGCCCTCGATAAATGCGAACCCCAAACTGAGGATGGAACAATGCATCATTGATAATATTTATGATGCAGGAATTTTTGCAGTGCAGAGTTCGATCATCGCCGATAATTGTCTGGTCAGTAACAGTGGCAAAAATGTAGTGCTGGTACTGGGTGGGAATTATCAGTTCAATCATTGTACCATCGCAACCTTTTCAAACAGTTACATCACGCACAAAGAGCCAGTTTTTTTTCTCACGAACAATGTAAAACAGGGAACAGGAACTTTGGTGGCCGATCTGAACGCATCATTCAGAAATTGTATTTTCTGGGGGGACAATGGGGTGACCGATAACGAAGTAGTGGTGTCGCGCGAAGGAACAGGGAACATTTTTAATGTGGTTTTTGAAAACAGTCTCTGGAAGGTAAAGACAGCCCCCCCAGGAGTCATTGCAAATAAAATGCTCTCAAATACAGACCCGCTATTTGACAGCATAGATGTGCAGAAAAGAATTTTCGTTTTCAGATTAAAAGATGGTTCTCCGGCGATCAATCAGGGTTTGGTTACCGGCCTCGCCGTGGACCTCGACGGAATGAGCAGGCCTGTTGGCCTTCCGGATATCGGGGCTTATGAGAGGCGTTAAACAACAGGACCGGGCAACCATAAAGAATTTATCTTCGTTTATTATAAAAAACAACAAATATGTTAAAACTCGCATTGCTTGCTATTGCATTTGTTGCTGTAACAGGCATCTATGATTATCGTGTGGCGGGACTGGACGGTACCCCTATCAATTTCGCTAAATATAAAGGAAAGAAGATCCTCATTGTCAACACTGCATCACAGTGCGGCTATACAAAGCAATATGAGGATCTTCAGAAATTGAGTGAAGCCTACAAAGGAAAACTTGTCGTGGTTGGCTTTCCTGCCAACAATTTTGGCGGCCAGGAACCTGGTTCAAATGCTGAAATCGGAGAATTCTGTAAAAAGAATTATGGCGTGACTTTCCCAATGGCAGAGAAAATTTCTGTTACGGGAGCTGATATACATCCGATGTTTAAGTATCTCACCGACGAAGCAAAAAAACTGGGTGTAGCGGATCCTGTCATCAAGTGGAACTTCACCAAGTTCCTCGTTGACGAGAAAGGAAAGCTGGTAGCGGTTTTCCCGAGCAAGGTGAAGCCGATGGACGAGGAGATCACGAAATATCTCAATTAAGTTGGCAAGCTTTAAGGAGATTGTCGGCCAGGAAGAAACAAAAATTCACCTCGCCGAACTGGTTCAGAACAACCGGCTGAGCCATGCTCTGCTGTTTCTCAGCAAAGAAGGCAGCGGCGCGTTGTCTATCGCGCTTGCATTTTCACAGTATGCGCTTTGTGAAAGGGTCAACGGTAAAAACCGGGCGTCGAACAATGATTCTTTGTTTGGAGGGGAATACGAAGACCCCAATGCTGCCATCCCTTCGGACGCGTGCGGAAAGTGCGCAGCCTGCCTGAAGGCGGAGAAATTATTGCATCCTGATATCCACTATTCGTATCCTGTTGTTACAAAAAAATCAGGAGATAAGCCACTGAGCACCGATTTTATCACAGAGTGGCGGGAGTTTGTAAAGCTCAATCCATACGGCAATGCATATGACTGGCTGCAATTCATCGGCGCTGAAAACAAACAGGGCAATATCACTGCAAATGAATGCAACGACATCATCAGGAAGCTGAGCCTTAAAAGTTTTGAAAGTGAGTATAAGGTATTGGTGATGTGGATGCCGGAATTTCTCGGCAATGCGGGAAACAAGTTGCTGAAACTTATTGAAGAACCACCTCCGAATACATTGTTCATTCTGGTAGCCGAAAATGAATCGGCCATTCTTCCAACCATTCTTTCCAGGTGCCAGTTGGTGAAAATTCCGGCGCTGAAAACGGCCGATATTGCCGAGGCCCTTGAAAACAGGGCAAAATTGACGGTGCAGCAAGCCGACCAGATCGCTGGAATCAGCGAAGGCAATTACCGTGAAGCCATTCAACTCATACAGCATGCGGAAGAAGACTGGCAGGATTTGCTGAGAGAATGGCTGAACGCTGTTTTGAAAACCGGGCCTGTAGCACAGGTAAAATGGATCGAGGAAATCAGCAAGCAAGGCAGGGAGAAACAAAAACAGTTTCTAAGGTACTTTAATCACCTGCTGCAGCAAAGCATCCGGTTGCGGGCATACGGAGCTTATTCTGCCTCCCTGGTGATTGCCGATAAGGAAAGAGATTTTGCGGAAAGGCTGAATAAACTGGCAGGGATCGAGCAGCAGGAGGCGATCATAGAGGAGCTGGATCGGGCTATTTATCACGTAGAACGCAATGCCCACGCCAAAATGCTGTTTCACGCCCTCACAATTAAACTCTACCATATCATTGCTGATAAATCGTTAATTTTGGTACATTGAGAATTTGACTATGTGGTTCGGACACAACATTTTAAACTACGAAATAACAAATGATATATGGGTTGTGGAAGTTGCGGAACGGGGACGCCCAACGGTTGCCAAAGCAACGGTGGGTGTAGTACTGGCGGATGTAACCGCCTGAATGTACATGACTGGCTTGTGAACATTCCATTCGCTGAT
>JACMLD010000465.1 GCA_014379785.1 Chitinophagaceae bacterium | reverse complement strand
TCGCGAGGCAGTAATGCGCTATAAGGATAAATGGGATGATGTCACAAAAAAAATGGGATACTGGGTCGATCTGAAAAATCCGTACATCACGTTTGAAAACAACTATATAGAAACACTCTGGTGGATACTCAGTGAGCTGTATAAAAAATCATTTCTGTACGAGAGTGTCAGCATCCAGCCATATTCCCCCGCGGCGGGGACAGGCCTGAGTTCGCACGAACTCAATCAGCCCGGCACCTACAAAATGGTAAAGGATACCTCAGTTGTTGCCATGTTCAAAGTGTTGAATGACGCGAAGAGTCAATTTCTTTTCGACGCAGCAGGTGATGACCAGGTGTTTTTTCTTGCCTGGACCACCACCCCATGGACCCTGCCTTCAAATCTCGGATTGACTGTGGGTCCCAATATCGGATATGTGCAGGTGAAAACTTTCAATCCATATACCCACCTTCCGGTGAATGTGATTCTTGCAAAAAATCTTGTTTCAAAATATTTCAAAGCAGAAGGAGAGAACGGTGATTTTGACGGATACAATGAAAAAGAAAAATTGCTGCCCTGGAAAATACTGAAGTCTTTTAACGGCAGTGAAATGGAGGGGATGAAATACGAACAGCTGCTGCCTTTCGAAGCAAATGCCCCTGCAGAAATTGAGACTATCACACCGGGCGCAAAACCGTTTCGTGTATTGACCGGCGACTTTGTGACCACCGAAGACGGTACAGGCATTGTGCATACTGCTCCGGCTTTTGGCGCAGATGACTACCGTGTGGGTAAGAAAAACAATATCGGCATACTCACAATGGTCGACAAGCAGGGGAAGTTTATCGAGGGTCTGGGACCTTACAGTAACCGTTATGTAAAAAATTACAAAGACGAAAAGGAATATGCGGATGTAAACGTCGATATCTCGGTTGGACTCAAAAAAGAAAACCGTGCATTCAAGGTTGAGAAATACGAACACAATTATCCGCATTGCTGGCGGACTGATAAGCCAATTTTGTATTATCCGCTCGATGCCTGGTTTATCCGTACCACAGCAGTAAAAGACAGGATGGTGGAGCTCAACAAAACCATTCAATGGAAGCCCAAAAGCACTGGCGAGGGCCGTTTTGGCAACTGGCTTGAGAATATGGTGGACTGGAATCTCAGCCGAAGCCGTTTCTGGGGCACGCCACTGCCCATATGGAAAACAGACGATGGCGAAGAAGAAATATGCATCGGAAGCATAGATGAACTAAATGCAGAAATTCGCAAGGCGGGTGAAAAACTTGGCGGCGATGTCAACAAGCATTTCCTTCATGATGGTATTCTTGATCTGCACAAACCATATGTTGATGAGATCGTGCTGGTAAGTCCGAATGGATTGCCCATGAAGCGCGTTCCGGATCTGATCGATGTCTGGTTCGATAGCGGAGCGATGCCATATGCGCAGCTTCATTTTCCATTCGAAAACAAAGAAGCATTCAAAACTGCTTTTCCTGCGGATTTCATAGCGGAGGGAGTAGATCAGACACGTGGCTGGTTTTATACCCTGCATGCGCTGGCTGTAATGCTCTTTGATTCGGTTGCTTACAAAACCTGTGTGTCAAACGGCCTGGTGCTCGATAAGAATGGCAATAAGATGAGCAAGCGCCTGGGCAATGTGATAGATCCTTTTGAGACCATTGACAAATACGGTGCGGATGCCACCAGGTGGTATCTCATAACCAACGCATCGCCATGGGACAATCTGAAATTTGATATTGAAGGGATCAGGGAAGTGCAGCGGAAATTTTTTGGCACACTTTACAACACCTATCAGTTTTTTGTGTTGTATGCGAACGTAGACGGCTTTTCGTTCAATGAAATATATATACCGGTTAATGGGCGTCCGGAGATTGACCGTTGGGTACTCTCTTCGCTCAATACGCTGGTAAGAAATGTGACGGAAGGGTTTAATGAGTATGAGCCAACAGCAGCGGGAAGACTCATAGAGGATTTTGTAGACGAACATCTGAGCAACTGGTACGTGCGACTTTGCCGTCGCAGATTCTGGAAGGGCGAATATGAACTGGATAAAATTTCAGCTTACCAGACACTGTATGAATGTTTGGAGACAATTGTGAGGCTCATTGCACCGATATCGCCGTTTTTCAGCGATGCGGTTTACAGAAACCTCAATGCAGTGACCGGTTTGAGAACAACAGAATCCGTGCATCACTCAGATTTTCCGGTTGCGAATGAATCGGTGATTGATGTATTACTGGAAGAAAGGATGCAGTTGGCCCAGGACGCTTCGAGCCTGGTACTCTCTTTGCGGAAAAAAGTGAATATCAAGGTCCGTCAGCCTTTGCAGAAAGTGCTGATCCCGGTATTCACACCGACCATGAAGGCGCAGTTGCAGAAAGTAGAGGATCTCATCAAGGCTGAGGTGAATGTGAAGGAAATCGAATACCTGACAGAAGACAATGGGTTTATCAGCAAGAAGATCAAACCCAACTATGTAGCACTCGGGAAAAAGCTGGGCGGCAAAATGAAAGCCGTAGCAGCAGCGCTTTTAGCGTTTGGGCAGGACGAGATTGCAAAGTTGGAAAAAGAAGGATCATATTCTTTGCTGATTGAAAATGAACCCTTAATATTACAGACAGACGAAGTTGAAATAACAAGTGAAGATATTCCGGGTTGGATCGTAGCTACAAAAGGGGTTTTGACCGTAGCACTTGACGTGACTGTTACCCCTGATCTGGTGGAAGAAGGGCATGCGAGGGAACTTGTGAACCGCATTCAGAAGATCAGGAAGGACAATGGGTTTGAGCTTACAGATAGAATTTTTGTGCAATTAACGGATCATAGTGAACTGACAGCATCTGTCAATAAGTATAATAACTATATTTGCGCCGAAATTCTGGCTGATAAAATCGAGTTGGTGCCTGATTTAGAGGAGGGCATTGATATTGATGTGAACGAGATTTCACTCAAAGTCCTTGTTTCAAAAAACGTATAACAGTATGGCAGTCAAGAAGAAAGCAGTTAAGTCTGCCCCGTCGAAGGCGGGAAAATCCCCTGCTAAGAAAGCGGCTCCTGTAAAAAAAGCAGGAGTGAAAAAGCCAGCCCCCAAACCGGCTCCAAAAAAAACAGTGAAACCAGTGCCAAAAAATTCAGCGAAACCCGTACCTAAAAAAGCAGCTCCGAAGCCAGCGCCCAAGAAAGCAGCACCAAAGCCTGCTCCGAAACCTGTTGCCAAAGCACCAATTAAACAGGCAGAAGTGAAGAAAGCACCCGAAGCGCCAAAACCTGCGCCAGTAGCCGCCGCTCCAGTAAAGCCGACGACTCCCGGAAAAGCAGCTTTTAAGCCGGTGACAAATATTCCCGCTCCAGTTCCAAAAAAGGTGACAGCTGCGCCAAAACCTACAAAGGTGGTAATGCCGGAAATCAAAACAAAAACTGTTCGCAAATACCATCCTGATTTTACAAAATCAGTGCTGGACCAGCCAATAGATCATTCATCAGGACCGATTATGAGATACAGTGATTCAGAGTTAGTAGAGTTCAGAGAAATCATCACCAGAAAACTGGACGCTGCGAAAAAGGAGCTTACCTATTTGCAAGGACTTATTACCCGTAAAGACGAAATGGGTGGTGACAACGACGACGCGCGCTACATGACCATGGAAGATGGCAGTATGAGCATGGAAAGAGAGCAGCTGAGCCAGATGGCAAGCCGCCAGATCACCTTTATCGATCACCTCGAAAAAGCGATGATGCGTATTGAAAACAAAACATACGGCATCTGTCGCGTTACCGGAAAGCTGATCGACAAAGCACGTTTGCGCGCTGTGCCACATGCTACACTGAGCATCGAAGCAAAACAGTTGATGAACAAATAAAGTTTAAGAAATACTCTTCAGACTCCCTCCGCTTGCGGGGGGATTTTTATTTCTGCTCCAGAACGGCATCCTTAGTGAGAGAAACGATCTTGGAAGGCTTTGCATCATTGCCTGTTCCGGCCGTTTTTGCTACAAAAAGCCTTGTTTTTTTACGGGTATAATATAGCATGCCGATACCAGAAAAGAAAACCCCGAAGATGCCAAAGATCAGCGCTGTGCAACCCAGTGAGCGCAGAGAAAATGCCACTATAATAAAGAGGAGATTGAGTGAAACCAGGGTAATCGTGACCGTGCGGTGAGAAAGACCCCTGTCTAGCAGCAGGTGATGCACGTGGTTGCGATCCGGACTGAAGGGGGATCTGCGGTGAAAGATTCTGATACCGAACACACGGAGCGTATCCAGCAATGGTATCATCAGCACTGAAAATCCCACAGCCGGAGCGGCCCCGATAGCAAATTTCGCATCGGGCGCATTGGCAACATTGATGAACTTGATAACAAGAATCGCATGGATGAGTCCGAGCAGGAGCGAACCGGTATCGCCCATAAAGACTTTCGCAGGCTGAAAATTGAAAATAAGAAAGGCCACAAGGCTACCCGCCAGCGCAAAGGAAAGAATGGCATAAGGAACCATATTGACCGCGCTGAAATAGACTCCAAAGATGATGGCCGCCATCAGCGCAAGACTTCCTGCGAGTCCGTCAACACCATCTATCAGGTTAAAAGAATTGATGATAACGATTACGGTCAGATAGGTGAAAATGAGGCTGAACATGGGCGGCAGCTCATTTATCCCCATAAAACCGTGCATGCTCTGTATCTGAATATTCCCCTTATAGATGATAAGAAACGCAGCCAGCACCTGGCCTATGAATTTTTTTATAGGGCTGATATCAAGAATATCGTCTTTGAGACCCAGAAAGAATATCACGAGTGCAGCAGCAAAAAAATACTGAAACTCCGATGCCTGGGCAAAAGGAATGATCACCATGCAGCTAAGAACGAATCCGGCAAAAATGCCCAGCCCGCCCAATGACGGAATCGGATTATTGTGGATTTTCCGCGAATCCGGAACATCAAATAGTTTCTTGCTTTCTGCGACGTTAATAATAACGGGAATAGCGAGGAACGTGATTGTAAATGATATAGCTACTGATAACGAAATGTCGAACATTCTCAAGGTTTTGGTCTAGTGAAAATCATGCACCCCCGGCTACCGACCTGGCCCAAGTTTTTCCCTGTCGCAAGATACCAGAACTTTTTGAAAAAGCACTAATTTCTGTTAGCTTTGCGACCACCTGAAAATCCTCAATATGGCAGAATTAAATGCAATCGCTACTCAGATTCGCAGAGACATCGTAAGAATGGTTCATGGATGCGCAAGTGGTCATCCGGGCGGTTCGCTTGGCTGCACTGAGTACTTTACTGCGTTGTTTTTCAAGGTGATGAAGCATAATCCTGCCTTCGATATGAATGCGAAAGACGAAGACGTCTTTATTCTTTCCAACGGGCATATTTCCCCTGTCTACTATTCTACCCTGGCCCGCGCCGGATACTTCGAGGTGAGCGAACTGGCAACATTCAGAAAGCTGAACAGTCGCCTGCAGGGTCACCCCGCAACACATGAACACCTGCCGGGAATCAGAATCGCGAGTGGTTCACTCGGACAGGGAATGAGCGTAGCACTTGGTGTGGCACTTGCCAAAAAACTCAACGGCGAGAGCAATCTGGTATTTTCTCTGCATGGCGATGGTGAACTGGATGAAGGTCAGAACTGGGAGGCAATGATGTTTGCTGCGCATCATAAAGTGGACAATCTCATTTCTACCGTAGACTGGAACGGTCAGCAAATTGACGGTTC
>JACMLD010000050.1 GCA_014379785.1 Chitinophagaceae bacterium | reverse complement strand
GGCCCAGATGGCCCTTCTCCAGTTTATGCAGGCCGGACGCACCAAGGTTGCCGTCCCATCCACCGTACACTGCGACCACCTCATCGTGGCGAAGGACAGCAACAAAATTGACCTCGACCGCGCCGTAAAAGAAAGCAGCGAAGTCTACGACTTCCTCGGCTCGGTATCCAATAAATATGGTATCGGCTTCTGGAAGCCCGGCGCCGGTATCATTCACCAGGTTGTGCTGGAAAACTATGCATTTCCGGGCGGAATGATGATCGGAACCGATAGTCATACCGTAAATGCCGGTGGACTGGGAATGATCGCCATCGGTGTCGGCGGTGCCGACGCCTGCGATGTAATGGCCGGACTGCCATGGGAACTTAAATTTCCAAAACTGATCGGCGTGAAACTCACCGGAAAACTCAGTGGCTGGACAGCACCAAAAGACGTCATCCTCAAAGTGGCCGGCGTGCTGACCGTAAAAGGCGGAACAGGTGCAGTGGTAGAGTATTTTGGTGAAGGCGCCATCGCAATGAGCTGTACCGGCAAAGGCACCATCTGTAATATGGGTGCTGAAATCGGTGCCACGACTTCTACCTTCGGATACGACGAAAGCATGGAGCGCTACCTCCGCGCCACAGGCCGTGACGGTGTGGCAGATGCAGCAAACGCTGTAAAAGAACACCTCACAGCCGACGCCGAAGTGTACGCCAATCCGGAGCAATACTTTGACCAGGTAATCGAAATAAACTTGAGCGAGCTCGAACCACATCTGAACGGACCATTCACTCCGGATCTCGCTACCCCGATCTCAAAAATGAAAGAGGCCGCCGCCGCAAACGGATGGCCCACACGCATCGAAGTAGGATTAATCGGAAGCTGCACCAACTCATCATACGAAGACATTTCCCGCAGCGTCAGCCTCGCAAAACAGGTTACCGAAAAAAACCTGAAGACAAAGGCTGAATTCACCATCACACCGGGTTCTGAACAAGTGAGATTTACCATCGAACGCGACGGATTCCTGGAAATTTTTGATAAAATCGGCGCGAAAGTTTTTGCCAACGCCTGCGGACCCTGTATCGGAATGTGGGACAGAATGGGAGCAGAAAAACAAGAACGCAACACCATCGTGCACTCCTTCAACCGCAACTTTGCGAAAAGAGCCGATGGCAATCCCAATACGCTGGCTTTCGTTGGCTCACCTGAACTGGTAACGGCCCTCGCCATTGCCGGCGACCTCAGCTTTAACCCCCTGACAGATACCCTAACCAACGAAAACGGCGAACAGGTAAAACTCGATGAGCCAACCGGTTTTGAACTGCCTCCAAGAGGTTTTGCCGTTGACGACCCCGGCTTTCAGGCACCGGCAGAAGATGGAAGTCATGTGCAGGTGGCGGTTGACCCGAAATCAAACAGACTCCAGCTGCTCGATCCTTTCCCGGCCTGGGAAGGTACCGACCTCAAAGGACTGAAACTGCTCATCAAAGCAAAAGGAAAATGTACCACCGACCATATCTCTATGGCCGGACCATGGTTGAAATTTCGCGGACACCTCGACAATATCAGCAACAACATGCTGATTGGCGCAGTAAACTACTACAACGAAAAAACCGATAACGTAAAAAATCAGCTCACCGGCGAATATGGACCAGTGCCACAGACCCAGCGTTCTTACAAAGCTGCATCCATCGGCACAATCGTCGTGGGCGACGAAAACTATGGCGAAGGCTCCTCACGCGAACACGCAGCCATGGAACCACGCCACCTCGGTGTGCGTGCCGTCCTGGTAAAATCATTCGCACGTATTCACGAAACAAATCTGAAAAAACAGGGCATGCTCGCACTGACTTTTGCAGAAAAATCAGACTACGACAGAATACAGGAAGACGATGTGATCGATATACTCGGACTGACCAGTTTCAATGCCTCTTCGCCTCTCACCACGGCACTCCATCACAGCGATGGAAGTTCTGAACTGATCGTGGTAAACCATACTTACAATGACCAGCAGATTGAATGGTTTAAAGCCGGCGGAGCGCTGAATATCATCAGGAAACAGTTCGATAACAGATAAAGTATGCGGGCTTTGCCAGTTGCCGTCATGTCGACCGACGTCGAGCGCAGCGAGAGGGAGTGGAGACATCCCCTGCTATCAGTGAACCTGACAGCGGCCGGGGATTTCTCCACACGCTTAGCTCGGTCGAAATGACAGCAGTGCAGCGGTGACACCACTTTTTAGGTCAATAAACTATGCTCTTCAGAATTATATCCGTTTTCCTGCTGTTCACCGTATCCGCAACACAAACCCATGCGCAGGTATGCACCACGCTTGGACAAACCCCGGCAACGGCATTTCCGGTTTGCGGCACATCCACATTTGTACAGAACAATGTGCCCATCTGCCGCAATGGGGACCTCGCGGTACCCTGTGCAGACGCAGCACAGGCCCAATATGGCGATAAAAACCCCTACTATTACAAGTTTACCTGCTTTGTAGGCGGTACCCTTTCTTTCAGAATAACACCCGACAATATCACCGACGATTACGACTGGCAACTCTACGACATGACGGGCCGCAACCCCACAGATATATTCACAGACCCTACTTTATTTGTCTGCGGAAACTGGGTCGAAAATGGAGGGATAACGGGCGCAGCAACGGGCGGTACTGCAAATATAGAATGTGCAGGTCCAGGCAACCTCCTCACAAACATGCCCACCCTCGTAGCAGGCCATAACTACCTGCTGATGGTCAGTCATTTTACAGATACTCAGATCGGTTACAAACTGAACTTCGGTGGTGGTACAGCCGTCATCACAGATACCACCAGCCCGAGGATGAAGACACTCGATGGGAATTGCGGTGGCCGGATCATGCGCATCAAACTCAACAAAAAAATGAAATGCGCCAGCCTCGCGGCAAATGGAAGCGATTTCACCCTCTCCTCTCCCCTCGCTACCATCGTTTCAGCAACAGGCATCGGATGTGCCAACGGTTTCGAAATGGACTCTGTATTCCTCACACTCAGCAACGATATCCCTTCGGGCAACTACACCATCACCATAAAAAATGGGACCGACGGCAACACGCTCCGCGATAATTGTGATGTAAACATTCCGGTAGGAACCAGTTTGCCGATCACGATATTCCCGGTGGCACCAACCCCCTTTGACAGCATCAGTCGCGTGGGATGTGCGCCAAATTTGCTGAACGTTATTTTCAGGAAGCCGATTAAATGCGCTTCCGTAGCAGCAAATGGTTCAGATTTTCGCATCACAGGACCAGGTGCCATAGCCATTTCCGGCGCAACAGTTACCTGTGCAAACGGACTCACCACAGCCATTCAGCTAAATCTCAGCGCACCCATTCAGACACAGGGAAATTATACAGTCACACTATTCACCGGTACCGACGGAAACACCTTGCTCGACGAATGCGATCTCGAAACACCTGCCGGTCAAAACGTAACCATTCAAACAGCGGACACCGTATCAGCCGACTTCACATTCCGCACAGGATACAGCTGCCTGGTAGATACGATTGCCGCATTTCATGACGGCAGAAACGGAGTCTCTCAATGGACCTGGGACGTCAACAACCTGCAAAAAAGCAATCAACAAAATCCTGTTTTTCTCTTTTCAGTTTTTGGAAACAAAACAGTCCGGCTCAAGGTTTCAAACGGAGTGTGTTCCGATTCCGCATCGGTAACAGTCAACCTCGACAATGAACTGAATGCATCCTTTTCAGTCCTGTCAGAACTTTGTCCGGAAGACAGTCTTTCGGTCACTAACACGAGCATCGGACAAATCACTTCATACAGCTGGGATTTCGGCAACGGAACTTTGAGCGCCGACCGTGACCCACTCGCCAGAAACTATCCAAAAAACGGCGTAGAAACAAAATACGATATCAGGCTTATCATCACCAATGCTGCAGGATGCTTCGATACCGCCACACACAAACTAACGGTTCTTAAAACCTGTTATATCGACGTGCCGAGCGCCTTCTCACCAAACGGCGATCAGAACAACGACTTCCTCTACCCGCTCAATGCCTACAAAGCAAGCGGACTCGAATTCAATGTCTACAATCGCCTCGGACAAAGAGTTTTTCATACCACCAACTGGAGACAGAGATGGGATGGCAAAATCAATGGCCAGCCCCAATCAGCAGGCGTGTATGTATGGACCTTAAAATATACCCATATAGATACCGGTAAAAAAGTCTTTCTAAAAGGTTCCACCGTACTTTTGAGATAATGAAAATCATCATTACACTCTGCATCGGCCTCGCCAGCTTTTTCCCGTCCACGGCGCAAAAAAACAAACCACTCGTCATTGCATATTATGCCGGAAGAACCAGCATGATCGACAGCTTTGAAGTGGAAAAACTGTCCCATATCATTTACAGCTTTTGTCACCTCAAAGGAAACAGGCTCGAAGTTGACAATGACGCGGCAAAACGCACCATTGAGCGGATGATAAAACTGAAGTCCAGAAATCCCGCTTTAAAAATCATGCTTTCACTCGGCGGCTGGGGAGGTTGCGAACGTTGCAGCCCGGTTTTTTCGACTGATGCAGGCAGACAGGAATTTGCATTGTCCGTAAAAGAGCTGAACGATCAATTGAAGACAGATGGCATCGATCTCGACTGGGAATATCCGGCAATAGAAGGATTCCCCGGTCACGCATTCATGCCTGCAGACAAGCAAAACTTTACCGACCTGGTAGTCCGACTCAGAAAAGAACTCGGTTCAAAACACGAAATCAGTTTCGCAGCGGGTGGCTTCAATAAATTCATCGACTCATCCATCGAATGGCAAAAAGTAATGCCATTGGTTGACCGCGTCAACCTGATGAGCTACGATCTTATCAACGGCGGAAGCACGGAGACCGGGCATCATACCGCCCTTTTCTCCACCCCCCAACAATCGGAGTCTACGGACAACGGAGTAAAAAGATTACTCGCTGTGGGTGTAGCTGCAAATAAAATCGTGATCGGAGCCGCCATGTATGCTAGAGTATTTGCTGTTGCCGATACAACAGGCAAAGGTCTTTACCAAAAAGCAAAATTTCTCCGCTACGTGCCTTACCGGACTTTTGAAAACAATATCGACAAACCCGACTGGGAGAAAATATTCGACACAATGGCCATGGCCATGTTTGCTTTCAACGCCTCCGAAAAGCAATTTGCCACTTTCGATGACGAATTATCGGTAGCAGCAAAAACAAACTACGTGGTAGAAAAAGGCCTCAATGGAATCATGTTCTGGCAACTGGCAGAAGACAGGTATCGTGATGGATTATTAGAAATCATTTTTCAGAGCCTGCAAAAACCAGCGATCCAAACAAAAGCAAAATGATCAACTACAATCCAAAAGACTGGATCAATTTTATATTCAGGTTTCATAAAGCGGACACATTCCGGAAATTAACGCCCCTGATTATTGGCGTTTGTATTTATTCATTCGCCATTGCATGGCTCGAAATGGAATACTGGAAAATCGCAGATACAAGTCCTCTCAAACAACTGCCCATCATGCACAGCCTGCTGGGTTTCGCCATCTCCATGCTGCTGGTATTCCGCACAAATACTGCCTATGACCGCTGGTGGGAAGCAAGAAAACTCTGGGGTTCATTGGTCAACAACAGCCGCAACCTGGCCATGAAAATCGCCATTATGCTGCCGGTTGGTGTCGACGATGCCAACAGAAATTTTTTTCGCAAAATGATACCTGCTTTCGCGGTGGCGCTCAAAAACCACCTGAGACAGGAAAGCACAAGAACGGAACTGTTTGAAAACGAACCACATCTTGCCACCAGAATTCAGCACGACAAACATGTGCCCAACCAGATTGCGATGATGATGTTTCAGCATGCAAATGATCTTTATAAATCAGGCAAAATATCCGGTGAGCAACTCATCGTCCTGAACGCCGAGCTCCAGTCCTTTACCGATATCTGCGGGGCCTGTGAAAGAATCCGGAACACACCGATCCCCTATTCATACAGCGCATTCATCAAAAAATTCATTTTTATTTATGTGCTTACACTGCCAATAGGATATGTATTCAACCTGGGCTACTATGTGGTGCCGGTCGTGGCATTCGTATTTTATGTTCTTGCGAGTCTTGAACTGGTCGCAGAAGAAATAGAAGAACCATTCGGTTCAGATGAAAACGATCTGCCGATCGATAAAATCGGCGAAAATATTCACAAACACGTGGAGGAACTCTTTCACAGGTAGACTAACGGATAAGCACAACCGTACCTTTGTTAATGATCGAACCACCATTGTAATCGGTCGCCTTTAATATCCATACAAAGGTGCCGGTAGACAATTCTTTCCCTCCGTCCGTGCCGTTCCATCCAATGCCCTCATTTGCTGAACTGAACACCAGTTTTCCCCAGCGATTATAAACATGAAAATATTCGAGCCGGCTGATGCCCGCAAGAATCGGCTTCAAAACATCGTTGTTCCGATCATTGTTTGGCGTGAATGCATTGGGCACAAATACAGATGCTTTTGTATTGAATACTTTCACCTTCACAAATGCTGAATCAACACATCCTGCTTCATTGTAGACCAACACGCGATACTGCAAGGCGGCAGCAGGCGAACGAAAAATGCCCACAGGATTTGCAATGCCGGTATTACTGAGGTTGATTGCGGGCGACCAGCTGTATTTCACACCGCCCGTTGCTTTGAACTGCAGTGGCTGCGAAACCACCACGGTGGTATCATTGCCCGCAAAAGGCACAATATCAGGCAGCACCGTAACCAAAACGGTGTCTCTGCCCGGCTTTGGACATCCCCTAACATCAAAAGCTGTAAGAACAAAAGCAGTGGTGCGCGCGGGTTTGGCGCTGGCATCGAGCAGCAGCGCGTTGCTCACGTTGAGTGCGGGACTCCATGACCAGTTCTGTCCATCGGTTTTGCCATGCAGAAAGGCATTCGTATTAAAACAGATCGTTGTGTCCAGACCTGCATTTGCAACCGGATATGGTACCGTGCGTACCACAACATCTGCAAGTGCCTGGCAGGATCCGATATTTGCTCTCACCCGGTATGTGGTCAGACTGCCAGTAGTCACGATAGGATCCACCAGCGTGGGATCATCGCACTGAATGGCCGGCGTCCAGGCATAGCGCAATCCATCCGACTCAATCTGCATGCGAAACTGATCACTGGTACAGACCGTTGTATCATTCATTGCAGTAAGACTAACGTGGTCGACTACACGCACTTTCACTGAGTCGCGGTTCCTGCACCCGCTTTCCTCCAGATCAACATAATAGGTCGTGGTTACAACAGGCGATGCAGTGGGGGAAGGAGTTCCCGCATTGACCAGCGTTGCAGCGGGTGACCAGCTGAAGTTTCCAATACCAGACGCCCCAAGCGTTACCCTGTCCGGAATACAGATGAGTGTGTCTTTGAAAGCCAGCTGTATCGGCGGTTTGTCGACTATACTGATGGTTCGCAGAGCAGTGTCTATACAACCCTTCGAATTGCCAACGGTGAGTCTGACAAGATAATTGCCCGCTGCCGGAAAATTGTACTGCGGATTTCTTCGGAAAGAAGTATCTGACTGTGTGGTCGGTTCACCAAAATCCCAGGCCCATAAATTCACAGTGCCAAACACCGAAGTAGTCCGGTCGGTAAACTGTGTGGCATTGAGTATACACACCCCGGCAAAATCAAAAGATGGCAAAAAGCCCGGATACACCCTGATGATCGACTCCGTAGAATCCGTACACTGGCCGCCGCGGTTGATGGCGAGTCGCACCGCATAAGAGCCCGTATCCGTAAATGTATAGGTAAGAATGGGTGTGGCGGTGGAATAAATGATCGCATTTCCGGCATTTCTGATCTCCCAGTTGGTCGTATTGATCAGCGGACTCGTGGAAAGGTTTGTAAGGGTAATGGTCATACTCTGCCGGCAAAGCGAGTATTGCGGCAGCAAGCTGGCAGAAGCTATCTGGCAATCCGCCACATTTATCTGCAGATCTTTTCGCTGTGTAGCAATCACCTGCCCGCCTCTCACTTCAGAAACACAAACCGTTATCACGTATTTCCCTTCCGGAGGTGCAATACCTGTGATCAATCCGGTCAGCGGATCAATCTCTACCTGGTTTCCGAGTGGAGCAGTTCCCGAGTAGCCATTGCCGTAAGGAACGGAACTGTAGGGCGGCGGTCCGGGTGGACTCGCATTGGGACCACCATTGCCGGTGCTGCTCGTATATGCGTCGCAAAAAGTATATCGAAGTTCATCGCCGTCTGCATCGCTGGCCGCGAAACTATAACTGAAGCTGTTGTTTGCACAAACGATGACCAGATCTGAGCCCACAAAATGAGCGCTTGCATTTACCGGGCCGGTTGACATGGGGTCTGTGCCAGGAATCTCACCAATATAACTCGCGCCGATCTGGTTGCCTGCGAGGTTGGTTATGCCGCTTACGCGGAAATTCACCTGGCTAGAGATTACATATCCTTTCGTCGAAGGCGCCACTGAAACCGTAAAATTATAAAAGCCTACATCATAACACACGATTGGCGGCTCGCTGATGCATGGATTTGTATTGGTAACGCTGATGGTCTCCTGGCTGGTGAGTGTGGCACTGATATCCATCACTCTTTCGCTGCTTGCCTTATCGAATACCGAAATGATGGTGGGATTGTTGAACTGCCGGCCGCTGTTGCAGCGCATAAAAAACTTCAGCGTGACATTGTAATTGTGCTTTCCATTTACAAATCCGGCATAGCTGTAATACATTTCACCCCCTGTTATATGATCTGCTTTCGCGGTCATAAATACCGCAAGCAAAATCAGGAGGCAAATGATCTTGTTCATCAGCAGCCGTTTGGATGGTTCACCTTTTCTAATATACGAATTTCCTTTGGTCCGGGTTGCCGATGCGCTGGCAGAACTAAAATAATATTGCTAAATTACCGGCATGATCAGAGTGTTGACAGTAGCCCTGCTATCCGTATCGCTGTTTGCCTGCAGCAGTTCAAAAAAAGCTGCAGCCCCCGTGGTGGCCGCGGCACCGGTTACAGCCGT
>JACMLD010000464.1 GCA_014379785.1 Chitinophagaceae bacterium | reverse complement strand
TTCACATTTTCCCGTTTATTGGGAAATCGTGAATATGTTGTCGCCTTACCGACGAAAACTATTTTTTTGTCTTTTTGCCTGCACCATCGCCGCTCTTACGCAGGCGCAGGACAGTACACATACCGCCCATTTTGAAGGACTCAGCCTTAAAGACCTTCTCGAAACCAAAATAGTATCTGCCTCTAAAAAATCTGAAAGACTATTTGAAGCGCCTTTGTCTGCTTCTGTACTAAAAAGCGAGGACATACAGAGGGTTGGATGTACCTCTATCATGGAAGCTTTACGGCTCATTCCCGGACTGAAAGTGAGAGAACAATAATTAATAAACGATGGTTGTCAGTATAAGAACAAGAATTTATTTTAGCTTTTTTTTACTTGTAGTAGTGTTTGTGGTAAATGGTATTATCACTTTTAACACACTCTATGAAAACAAAAAAATGTCGTCCCGTATCTACGGAGTGATCGATCCATCGCTGCATTCCCTGGAGGTTTTTCAGAAAATGCTGATAGAATCAAAAATGAATGCGACCAACTGGGTTTTTCTACGGGCGAGCCAACAGGATAAGGATGCACTTCTTAAACTGCACAATCATGATTATAAACAGCTGAAGGCAAAACTGATTGCGAGTGCCACACAGTGGGGAAGCAAAGAATGGGCCGACAGTATCAACATAAGTCTTAAGAATTTCGAATCTATTATGAATGTTGAGAAGATTATCATTGCTTCTCTCGCCAGATTCGAGGACTACGATGATCCGCTGATAAAGCTGGAAGCTGAACGAATGGTTGAAGACGAAATCCTTCCAGGAACGGCGTCAGTGATGTCATCGGTTGAGTCCATTATCCGCAAAGGGCGGGAGATTCGGTTCAGCGAAGCCGAAAAACTTTCTGCCGCCGCTCAATCTCTTCAGAGCATGATCCTGATGCTGGCGACACTGGTGGTTTGTATTGCATTATTTCTTTCATTTTACACAACCAGGGTTATTCGGCAGCCCATTACGAGGATCAGCGAAATTGTAAAAGAACTGGGTAGAGGAATTACAAGGAAGATTGAGGATACGAATAGACGGGATGAAATCGGAGAGATGATTCGTTCAGTCAACAGCCTGTCAGATAATCTACAACGCACCGCATTGTTTGCACATGAAGTGGGTAAAAGAAATTTTGATATGCACTTTGAACCACTCAGTTGTGAAGACACACTCGGTAAGGCGCTGATATCGATGCGCGATAATCTTAGGGTGAGTGAAGCAGAGCTGCTGGCGTCTTCAGAAGATTTACTCAGGCGAAATAAAGATCTCGAAGAATTTACATACATCGTTTCTCATAACCTTCGTGCGCCCGTGGCGAATATCATGGGACTTTGGACAATGCTGAACTCTGCTGAGGGTCAGAGCAGTGAATCCGACAGGACAAGAATCCTCGACGGCCTCACCGCCTCGGTCAAAAAACTTGATGAGATCATAAATGAGCTCAACAATATATTGCAGGGACGAAGTCAGACTGCTTCGTCAGGTAAGTTGAGTGCAAGTATATTGTCTCCAATCACTGAGGGAAATTCGTTTCGATAATGCGAGATGTAAATCAGTGTGGTTCCAAATTGCAGGCATAACTCGGCTACCATCGTTTTTAATATCTCTGACTGGTTGTCATCAAGGCCCTGGCAGGGTTCGTCCAACAAAAGCAAAGCCGGATTTTTGATGATGGCTCTGCCAAGCAAAACAAGTCTTTGCTGACCGGTAGACAGTTGTTCCAGCCTTTGCTTGCTGTGTTTCTGAACGTCCAGCAAGATCATAATTTCTTCAACTCTTTCTTCCTGTTCTGCTGAGAGCTTGCGAAACAGACCAATGGTATCGAACAGACCTGAGGCAACGACTTCAAAACAATTTGTACTTGTCTCAAAATGCAAATGCAGCTCTGGTGACAAAAATCCGATATGTCGTTTTATGTCCCAGATTGATTCACCGCTTCCGCGCTTTCGGTCAAACAGATATATTTCATTTGCATAAGCCTGCGGATTATCGGCATAGATCAGACTCAGCAAAGTTGATTTTCCGGAACCATTTGGCCCCCAGATACCCCATTGTTCACCCTTTCTGACTTCCCAGTTAAATTGTTCAAAAATCTGTTTGGTTCCGTATCGGATATGCAGGTTGATGAACCGGACGGCAAAAGAAAAAGGATGATCTTCTTTTTTGAAATGTTTTAACAGCGACAGGTTTGGATGTTTGTTCACATTCTTTTTCTGAAGCAGGGGTATGACGAGGTGCTTGGCCCCGGATGACGCGAGATGACCGTTTTCCAGCACGGCGATATGTGAAATTGATTCGGGGATCTCGGCCGGATGGGTAATTAAAATTACCTGAATGCCGGCTGCTGTAATTTTTTTTACTATTTCCGTGAGCAGCGATCTGCCAGCTGTATCAAGACCGGTAAAGGGGTTGTCGAGGATCAGGAGATGCGGTGGCTTTGCAAGTACGGAAGCGATCTGCAGCCTTTTGTTTTCACCGTTCGATAGTTGCAGCAACGGTTTATCCATCAATTTTTCAAGCCCCAGCATCTTTATCCAGCGTTCATTTTCTTTTAAATCGGCATGGGCGGACAGATGCTGCGATACTGTGATGGAATCTTCTGATTCCGTGGCGTTATATCTCTGCTGATAATAGAACTGACTGGTGTTTGACAGGTTTTTAAAATGATGCTGTTGCTCAACGATGTCGATTGACAGGTGTTCGGCATACGTAATTTCTCCCAGGAAAAAACATTTTCCGGCAATCGCATTTGCCAGCATGGTTTTTCCTGATCCGCTTTCACCTGTTATGGCCCAATGCTCACCTTTATTGATTTCAAGGTTGACCTGTTCAAGTATTTTTTTTCCGCCGAAGTTGATCGTCAGGTCTTTTATATTGATAAACGGAGGTAAGTTTGTAGTCATTAGCCTGTAAAGCGATTATGATATTTCACCGTGAATTTATTACACTTGCGCAATATAAGCGGGGCTTCCATCTGATTACCGCGGAGATTGTCTCGGCTTTCCCGCAATTGCGGCAGTTTGCAACCGGCATGCTGCAGGTATTTATTCAACACACGTCGGCATCTCTCACGATCAACGAGAATGCAGACCCAACGGTGAGAAAGGATTTTGAGATGCATTTTAATAAATCAATTCCCGAGAACGATCCTGTTTACAGCCACGATTATGAAGGCAGTGATGATATGCCTGCGCATCTCAAAGCTTCCATCCTCGGAAGTTCGGTCCTGATACCAATCGAAAATGGAAGGTTGCTGCTTGGTATATGGCAGGGCATTTATTTGTGCGAACACCGGGATGAAGGTGGCTCGCGCAAACTGATCCTTTCTGCATGGGGTCTTCCTAAGCACGGAGGGTAAATTCTTCGTGCAGATCCGGGGTATACACCTGTTCAAATCCTTTTGTTACCAATTTTTTGATCAGTTCTTTCTGCACTTCGTATTCTCCATGTACAAGAAATATTTTCTTTACTTTTTCCGGATCCTGGCAGGACAGAAAATTACTCAGGTCATTGTAGTCTCCATGGGCGCTCATGCTTCGCATGGAATGTACTTCTGCCAGGACTTCGCATTCATTTCCCAGCAGGGTTACTTCTTTGTCGCCCCTTGCGAGCTTTCCTCCCAGCGATGCAGGCGAGCAATAGCCAACAATCAGAATGGTGTTTTTGCTGTCCCCGATATTGTCTGCAATATGATGTCGGATCCGCCCGGCATCAGCCATTCCGCTTGCGGCAATGATAATGGCGGGTTCTTTTAATTCCTTTATTTTAATACTGTCTTCAACGGTTTTTGTCCAGTGCAGGTTTGGAAAATCAAATGGGTCATCATCGATTTCAAGGACGCGTTTTATCCGGGCATTGAAATACTCCCTGTGCCGTTTTACAATCTGAGTAGCGGCGAAACTCAGTGGACTGTCGATAATCACCGGAATATCCTGAAGACGCTTTTCCAGACTCAGCTGATTGAGATAGTACAGGATTTCCTGTGTTCGTCCAACGCTGAATGCCGGTATGATCAGGTTGCCGCCTTTTTTCAGACAGGTGTGCCTGATGATCTTCAGCAGTTCGTCGGTAGTATTGAAGAGTGAGTCGTGTAACGTTGATCCATAGGTGCTTTCCATAATGATATAGTCCGCCTGTGGAAAACTGCATGGCGCGCAAAGAATCGCGTCACGGCTGCGCCCGATATCACCACTGAATGTCAGCGTGACGGGTTTGCCATCATCTTTAAAACTCAGATGTACAGCTGCACTGCCAATGATATGGCCGGCGTCGGTGAACAAGAGTTCAACTCCATCACTGATGGTGACAGGCTGATTGTATTCCGCAATTGCGAATCGCTTTGCCAGCTCAACCACATCCGCCAGTTCAAAATATGCTTCTGCCTGGTTTTCTTCGCAGTCGGACGTACTTGTATTCTGTTGAATTTTTGCTGAATCTTCCAAAAGTATAAGGCTGAGGTCGCGGGTTGCGGAAGTGCAATAGACCTTGCCGGAGAAACCTTCTCTTACAAGTTTTGGTAAAAGGCCGGTGTGGTCGATGTGTGCGTGCGACAAAACTACAATGTCTATCTCTGCAGGGTCGAAACGAAAGTCTTTATTAAGAGAATCCGTGTCGCTTCCGCAGCCCTGAAACATGCCGCAATCCAGTAATATCCTGGTATCGTCTTCTAGTGTGAGTAAGTGTTTTGAGCCCGTTACCATGCGGGCGGCGCCATGAAAAGCAAGCTTCATTCTGAAAATTTACCTGCATATCTTCATTTTCTATGCCGTTGGCAATTGAAGTTCTGGAATGTGCTCTGTGGACTACCTTCCCCAATTTACAGGGATGCTGTTCTTGGATGCGTAGTCTTTCCCAATCTGGATGAGTTGCTCCATCAGTTGCTGAAATCCTTTGAAATATTTCCTGTTGATGTTTTCGAGCTGTTGCGAGGTTTTTTCGCTTACACCGCTTTCATCATAATCCTTTGCAAGATCCATGTATTCTTTTTTACATACAGGCAAAATGTATTCATACAGGGCTATAGATGTCTTCAGCATTTTTTCTGTTTCCGGAGTTTGTCTCAGCGCTTTTATTTTCGCGAGGGTAGTTTCAGAAAATTCGATTTTGTCTTTTATCACCTGTTCGCGGCTCATTTGTGTCAGCTGGTTCGAACCCGGCGCCATTGTGGCGGAGGGCGATTCAAGCTCACGCGCAAAGCCCTGGCCCGCAAACCCGCTCAGCATATTTGTATTGAGAACGGATACATCAAAATACTTTTCAGGTGTGGCGGTATTGCAGGAAACGCTGATCACAGCAAGCGCAATAAAGATGATCTTTTTCATGGTGGGGAAGGTCCGTGTTCTGCAGCATTCGCACCAATCAGAAACAGCAGGCGATGGGTTTGGATTGACAGACGGTTGAATCAGGTTGAAAATTGTTTGGTGACTTTTTGCTAAATACTTATCATGCACCAAATAAGGCCGTGAAAAGACTCATCCTCATAACTGCTTTTATCTTTTTGTGTATTACGCTGCTGAAGTCGTGGCATTACACATCGCTTTATGGCGGTGTGGACCTGCGGATGCGCATAGTGGGCGCGAGGCTCACGGAGGCAGGTAAGTCACCTTATTTTCACAAATGGTCACCAGCCGATGGCGAAAGATTGCTTTTTCCCTCACCCCGGTATGAGCGACGGGTTAATGGAAATGTGGTTACTCCGGCTTTTTCATATCTGCTGATCCCGTATTCCAGACTGGGTTATTCGACAATCCGGTATTCCTGGACCATATTTCAGTACCTGGTCCTGGTATCGTGTTTTGTTTTATTGATGCGTGGGGTACGCGACAAATCAAAAATGCTGGTCCCGGCATCGGTCTGTTTTTTTGGACTGGTAACAAGTGATATCTGGCTCTATAATATTGAGCGCGGACAGGTGTATGTGATATATGCGTTTGTCTTTTGCATTTTGTTCCGGGTTTATCAGAAGGGAAGTGAACGCATGAAATTCTTTGCAGGGATGCTGTGTGGGTTAATGATTTTTCTTCGGCCATTTTTTGCGGTAGTGGCTGTGCCGTTTTTTGTCAATCGGGAAAAGAAATGGATGACGGGATGGTTGGCTGGCCTGGTCCTGGGTGTCCTGGTTTTCGTGTTGCCGGATGTAGCAATCTGGAAGGAATATTTTGCAGCGATGCAGGTTTATGCTGCGGAATTGATGAGAACCGATACAGCGCTTGAAAACTTTGCAACCCCGGTGTTTCCGTCTTCAATAGAGGGAATGGACAATGTTGCAGAATATCGGGGTTTCAAAGCCGGGGGTATGAATGTGGTATCCGCTTATCTCTATTCACTCGGGGTCCGCATGAGGCCTGTGCATGGCATTCTTTTATACATGGCTATAGTAGCCGGACTCTGTTTTTTTTACCTGAGAAATCTGGGCCGGCAAACTGTAGCTGCACACCCGGTTCTTTTTGCATTTCTTTTATACATCCTGGCTGAAATATGTATGGTGGCACCAAGGGGTGGATACAATTTGATACAATGGATATTACCTGTATGTCTTTTGTCTTATGTCAACGCCGGAAAAAATTGGATGCAGGCTGCACTGATCCTTGGGCTTCTCCTATTGCACGATTTTCCTTTCCAGATAAAATTTGGGCATGATGCCGGCGAAGCAATGCTCGTGTTGGTACTTGTATACACTCTTTTTTCAAATTACTTTCCGGCGACAGGTGGCCTGAGCACTCCGGCGGAGAGAAAGCTGTCCACCGCGGCGCCGGATAACAGTCCAATAGAGTAGCTCTCAATCTGCATAAGCATTTTGTTTTTCAACCTGTAATCCGTTTCCGTACCCTTGTATCGTGAAATGCTGCTTATCCGTAATATGCCGTTGTCATATACCATTTCGCAGCGGCCCTTTATAAAACGGAGCTCACCATCTGAACCGTGAATGGCAATCTGGTCACCATTGATATTTGAACTGTCTGCGTCAAAATTACTGCCATTGGTAGAAAAGATATGGTAGTACTCTACTTCAGCGTCTATATCGCCGATTTTGATAACAGATTTTTTGAATGGTTCACCGGGGGTAAAGCTACCGCTGTTTACCACCTGTAGCCGGACTGTTGTTTCATTTTTCCACCCCAACACAAAACATTCACCTTTGATAACAGTACTTTTAGAAGAAACAGCAGCAAAAGGCTCATCCATTCGGCCTATGGCGAGTTGCACAGAACCCGGAGATTGCTGATATTTGTAGAGGATCAATTTTGAACCGGGCGATGGGAGTTGTTGCAGATAAACCAGCTCATCCGGCTCTTTGCAGGAGGCAAAGAGTTGAAAAATAGAAAACATAGTTATTATTAAACGGCTGCACATGCTAAGGCTTTAGTGTTGCGAAATTAGAGTTCCTCACTCCCGTGCTGCAAAGAAAACAGCAGGAGGGGGGACTGGGAAAGCAAAGGGCATGAACAGTAAAATATCAAACATTGTATAAATACAGCGCATATATATTTCTGGCGATGGCCTCTGCTGCCGGCTTGACCATCATCCCGCCGGCGTTATTAACGAGCGGTAAACACGCCGGTCCAATAAATTATATTACCTGTACAAAATCTTTCGGTGCAGTGGATATAATAAAAAAGAAAGGAATGGTGTGGATGAAGGGTGGCATATTTACAATGGGTTCGGAAGACGAAAAAGCATATCCCCAGGAAAAGCCCATGCGTACTGTGGAAGTTGATGGTTTCTGGATGGATGAAACAGAAGTGACCAATGCGCAATTTCTTGACTTTGTAAATGCTACGGGCTATCTCACCGTCGCTGAAAAAAAACCGGACTGGGAGGTGATCAGGAAACAGTTGCCGCCTGGTACTCCGGCGCCGGCGGACAGCCTGCTCGTTCCTTCATCTCTTGTATTTGTTGCGCCACCACATGAAGTGAGTAAGCATGATTATAGCCAATGGTGGAAATGGGTAGGCGGTGCAAGTTGGCGCAGACCCGAGGGGCCTGGGAGTGATATAAAAGGAAGAATGGATCACCCGGTCATCCATATTGCATACGAGGACGCAGAAGCGTTTTGCAAATGGGCGGGAAAACGTCTACCTACCGAAGCAGAGTGGGAGTTTGCTGCACGTGAAGAGATGACTGAGCAAAATCACCTGATGCATGAAGGAGGGAATGGTCAGACAAAATACATCGCTAATATATTCCAGGGCAGTTTTCCTGATAACAATACCGGTAAGGATGGCTTTAAGGGAACAGCTCCTGTGAAAAGCTTTGCATCAAATCGTTTTGGTCTCTATGACATGATCGGAAATGTATGGGAACTTACTTCAGACTGGTATGATGCCACCCTATACACAGACACGAAGGGAAGTATTGAGAAAAATCCCGCAGGTCCTTCCAAATGCAATGTCCCGGGCAACCCTTTTGCCATAGAACGCGTTGTCCGCGGAGGTTCTTTTCTCTGTGCAGAAGACTACTGCTGGAATTATCGTCCCAGCGCAAGACTTGGTACAGCTTATGACTCAGGCACTTCAAATGTGGGTTTCAGGTGCGTTAGTGAGTAGCTGTCACCCCGCAGCCGACTCCGTGCGCAGTAGCGCAAGCGAAGGAGCAGGGATCCCCAGCCGATTGTTTGAGACCTTACCTCCGCACGACACTGCCCCGCGGCTGTGTTCCTGCCTGTAGCTTTATAGTTTTGGGATAGGGCTGGTGCAGGAACGAAGGCCGCTACGGGCAGGTGCCGATGCGTCGGTTGCTGGCAGATCGATTTTCGGTGACTGTCATCTCGTCTCCTTTGGCGTAGCCAAGGGGTGGAGAGATCCCCAGCCGATTGTTTGAGACCTTACCTCCGCAC
>JACMLD010000463.1 GCA_014379785.1 Chitinophagaceae bacterium | reverse complement strand
CGGTGTGCGCAAATCCTTTGCCATGATATCAATGCCGCATATGTCGAGTCCAATGATCTTCGCAATCCTTTCGCACATAAAAATATTTGCAGGATGCACTTCGTCAGTCACATCTTCAGACGTACCGCCTGTAGAAAGATTGGCAGTGGGTTTCACCAGTACCAGCTCACCTTTTGCCGGAACCGTTTCGAGTGTGTAGTTTTTTTCTGCAAGAATTTTTTCGGTGAACTGATCAATCTTTATCTGGGTAAGCACTTTCTCATGTCCGTAACCACGACGCGGATCAGCATTCGTCTCGTCGATCAGTGTCTGAATATTTTTTACTCCGTCGCCGGTAACCGACGCCGGTGTACGCAGCGCCGCACAGATAAATTTATAATTGATCACAAGAATCCGGAAATCGAAACCCGTGATATATTTTTCTACAATCACAGACCTGCTGAATTGCTTTGCTGCTTCAAGTGCTTTCACAGCCTGCTCCCAAGTGGTTATATTCGTCGTATTGCCTTTGCCATGATTGCCATCGATTGGTTTGATCACCAGGGGATATCCGTATTTCTCCACAGCATCCTGCAAACCTTCTTCGGTACGCACAACGGTCCCGCGTGGTACGGGTATCTCGGCGGCACCCAGCAGAGCTTTTGTTTCTTCTTTGTCAGAAGCAATGTCTACTGCGATGTTAGAAGTGGTAGAAGCTATCGTAGCACGGATACGTTTCTGATGAATGCCATATCCGAGCTGCACAAGACTTTGTCCGTTTAATCGGATAAAGGGAATACCGCGTTTCACCGCTTCGTCAACAATGCTTCCGGTGGAAGGTCCCAGCCTTGTGTCTTCCCGGATTTCACGAAGCTTCTGAATGTCTTCATCGAGGCTGTATTCCACATTGTCTGCCAGCGCCTGCGCAATTTTTACGCTCGCGCGGGCAGCATACACACCCGCATCCTCTTCCATATAATCGAAAACAACAAAATACACACCGTCTTCGCCAGCAGTTCTCGTGCGCCCAAAGCCGGTATCCATTCCACTCATTGTCTGCAGTTCCAACGCGATGTGTTCAATCACATGTCCCATCCACGTTCCTTCATCCACTCTGAGAAAAAATCCGCCAGGTACACCCTCGCTGCACCGATGATCATACAGTGAAGGAAACATCTTTTCAAGCCGCTCTCTGAATCCTTCAATTTTGTTCGTCGGCCTCTGCTCCATTTCTTCAAGATCCAGTTTCATCTGTATCAGCTTCGGACGCCTGATACTCCAGTAGTTTGGCCCTCTCAATACTTTTATTTCGACAATCTTCATGGTTGTTTTGGTTGAACTTTCAATATAGTTTTTTTTGTTAACCTCACCAAGCACGGATTTGCATACTTTTAATTACCAATACAACATACATGACTGCATCTAACAGAAGATCATTTCTGCAAAGGTTGAGCGGTGTATCTGCCGCCACTATTCTTTCCGGTATTACTCAACCTGCATGGAGCCGAAACATGAACAAAGCCCTGAAAGACTTTGATTCTTACAGTCCCGAACATCTTGCAGGCGAAGAAGATTTCTGGTATTTTATTCAGCAGAGTTACACGGTATCACCAAATATGATCAACCTGAACAATGGCGGAGTATCACCTTCGCCGCGGACAGTACAGGATGCCATGAAACGATATCATGATTTGTCGAACGAGGCGCCGAGTTATTATATGTGGCGGGTGCTTGACCAGGGACGCGAACCGCTGAGAAAAAATCTTGCAAGAATTGCGGGCTGCCTGCCCGAAGAAATCGCCATACAAAGAAACGCTTCGGAGGCGCTTGAAACCGCCATTTTTGGCATTACGCTGAAAGCGGGAGATGAGGTAGTGCTGAGCAAGCAGGATTATCCGAATATGATCAATGCATGGAAGCAGCGGGAGATGAGGGAAGGGATCAAACTGGTATGGGTGAGTATGAATCTTCCCTCTGAAGACAATCAATATCTGACCGACACTTACGCAAAGGCATTTACTGAAAAAACGAAAGTGGTGCATCTGACGCATATCATCAACTGGAACGGACAGATTTTGCCTGTGAGAAAAATCGCCGACGCGGCCCATGCCAGGGGTATTGAAGTGGTGGTAGATGGTGCCCATAGTTTTGCTCACTTTGATTTTACCATTCCTTCGCTGGGTGCAGATTATTTTGGCACCAGTCTGCACAAATGGCTGGGTGCATGCATTGGCAGCGGCCTCTTGTATGTAAAAAAAGAAAAGATCAAAAATCTCTATCCGCTTTTTGCATCGCCGGATGCAAAGGCCGATGATATCAGAAAGTTCGAAAACCTCGGCACAAGACCCTTCTTTATCGAGCAGGCAATCGGCAAAGCGATAGAATTTCATGAAATGATCGGTATCAAAAGAAAAGAACAGAGATTGCTCTATCTGAAAAATTACTGGATGGACAAGGTGAAAGGAATCCCAAAGGTTAAAATCGGCACCTCCATGAAAAAAGAATTTGGTTGCGCCATTGGTCTCGTATCCGTCGAAGGAACAAAGCCAGCTGAACTCGACCAGTTTCTTTTTTCTCAATTTAAGGTGCACAGTGTGGGAATTGAATGGGAAAATATCAGCGGAGTGAGGATCACGCCCAATGTATATACGACATTGAACAACCTGGATGTCCTTGCAGAAGGCATTGCCAGATTTGCTGACAATCACAAATTATGAACCCTAAACAATTCCTTCATTACATTTCCGTTATTTTTGCTGAATTAGCAACTTAACCCATTCATGCTGATACCTAAGGGAAAACTAATAGCCATCGGCGGTGCAGAGGACAAGGGTACCGACCTGGAAACCGGAGAAATCCATCGCAGTAATCTTAACTTTTTTGAGCGGGGTATTCTACGGCGTATCGTTCAGGAAGCCGGAGGTCCCGGTGCCCGCATCGAAACGATCACAACCGCCTCTACCATCCCACAGGAAGTAGGCAATAATTACCTCGACGCTTTTGGAAAAATTGGCTGTACAAATATCGGTACACTCCATATCCGCAACAGACACGATGCAATGAATGAAGAATTCATCAATCGGATACGAAATTGCGATTGCGTCATGTTTAGCGGAGGAAACCAGCTGCGGCTGAGCGCCACTTTCGGTGGGACAAGATTTCTAAAAATTCTGCTCGAAAGATATTACAATGAGGAAGACTTTGTCATTGCCGGCACCAGTGCAGGCGCAATGGCAATGAGCAATACAATGATTTATGAAGGGAATGCTACCCGCGCACATCTCAAAGGAGAAGTGAAAATTACCACCGGTCTTGGACTCATCGACGATGTAATCATCGACAGCCACTTTGAAAAACGCGGAAGGTTCGGGCGACTCACACAAGCAGTGGCCTCAAACCCAAGCTGCATCGGGATCGGGCTGGGTGAAGACACCGGCATGCTGATCACCGGCGGCAATAAGATGGAGGCCATTGGCAGCGGACTGGTAGTAATTATAGATGGTCACGATATACGACACAGCAATATTGCAGACATTCCCGAAGGGAATCCCATCAGCATAGAAAATGTGGTGGTGCATTTCTGCGAAAAAGGAAATGGCTATATGGTGCTCGAGAGAAAGTTTTTGATGGAAGCCTCCGAAGGCGCGCTGATTCACAAGCAGGTTGATGTGGAATAGGCTCAGGGTGAAGGTCATTTCGACCGAGCGCAGCGAGTGGAGAAATCCCCCACCGGTACTCCGAGTAATAGCAGGGGATGTCTCGGCTTCGCTCGACATGACAGTCATTTCGACAACTCCGGTCGGCTGGGGACCCCTCGGCTGCGATCGGGGTGACGGCCACCTAAACAAACTCCACCAGATAAAAATTCTTTTTACCCCTTTGCGCCAGAATATATT
>JACMLD010000049.1 GCA_014379785.1 Chitinophagaceae bacterium | reverse complement strand
GTAAAAATTCCTCTCAAAAATTCTGCGAGTGTAAAAGACACTGCATCCTGTATTTGTGAAAGGTCAGATGACGAGCGATTGCTCAGTTCACCCACTCTTTTCTCAGAAAAATAAGCCATGGGCATGGTAAGCAGCTTCGAGAAAACATCTCTCCTCATATCCGCGACCGATTTTTCACCCACGGAAGTCAGCAGGTAAATCCTCATATATGAAAAAATGGTTTGTATGGTCAGCTGAACAAAAATCAGTATCAGCGTGGTGTTCAAACTCCAGTGGATATCTTTTAACAAATCGCCAAACTGATTGCCTGGTCGGGCGGGTGTTAGGCCGCTGCCTGAACCCGGCACAGCTGCGTCAATCATTTTGCCGAGAAAGAGCGGGAAAAGACTGGTTGTAAAAGCGGAAAGAGCAATGAAAACAAGGCTGGCAATCATTTTGCCCTTGTAAGGCCGGATATATCGAAAAAGTACCATCGCTTCGCGCAACGATTCTTTACTGATTTTTACTTTCGGACTTTTATCAGATTCCGGAACAGTTTCCTTCCCCCTCCTTGCACCTGCCATCGTATATTTTTTATTGAATCGGGGCACAAGATACAGCCAAAAACTAAAGCAGTGTTAAACTGCTGAAGCTGGCAACCATATGGCAGGGAATATGCGTTAATGGTGAAACTATTTCAGCCAATGATCTTAAGGAAAGCCTTTTTTTTATTTATTCCTGTTCTGTCGGTTCTTGCCTGTCAGAAAGATGCGTCAAAAGCCAGCCTCACTGCCCCGGCCGACGAAGATTGCGTTCAGCTGAAATCACTCGGCAACGGAGACACTATTCCCGGCCAGTATATTGTGCTCTACCAATCGGGTGTCGTTGGCTCGGTTCGTTCTGAAGCGACCGTAAAAACGATGAGCGAGAAAGTGCTTCTCAAAAACAATATCTCAAAAAAATATATCAGGGAAACGTTTGCGGGCGCCCGCGGCGGGTTCATCGCCAGACTTAGCCGTGAAGAAGCCAGGAAACTAGCTTCCGATGAAAACATAGACATTGTAGAGCCCGACAGGGTAGTGGCATTGTCCACCTGTTTTACAGTTGTTGCCCCCCGGCTGATTACCTGGAACATCGACAGGGTAGGTTATGGTGACGGTACCGGCAAAAAAGCATGGGTGATTGACAGTGGAATCGACTTCGCACATCCGGATCTGACGGTCGACAAAACAATGAGCAAATCATTTATCAGTTCTACTGCCAGTGCCGATGATGAGAACGGACATGGCACTCATGTAGCAGGAGTCATCGCCGCAAAAAACAACAGTTTTGGTGTGTTGGGAGTTGCATCAGGGGCCACTTTGGTCTCCTTGCGTGTGCTGGATAAAGAAGGAAAGGGTACGCTCGGCGCCATCATTCAGGCCCTGGCTTATATCAATGCCAATGCGTCTACGGGAGACGTGGTAAACATGAGCATTGGCGAAGACGAGGGAGTTTCTGAAGTGCTCGACAAACAGGTGCAGGCCACTGCCGCCCGTGGAATTCTGATCGCCATCGCTGCAGGCAATGATCATGAAGCTGCCAATAAGTTTTCTCCCGGAAGGGCAAATGCCAGCAATATATTTACGGTATCGGCGGTTGACAGCCTCGACAATTTTGCCAGTTTTTCCAATTACGGAAACGATGTGGTGGATTTCGCAGCACCGGGTGTGCGTATTCTCAGCACCTATATGGGTTCGAAATATGCATATATGTCCGGCACATCCATGGCCGCTCCCCATCTTGCAGGCCTCCTATTGCTGAAAGGGAAAAATATCATCAGTTCAGGCTTTGCAAAAAATGACCCCGATGGTGAAGCCGACCCCATTGCCCACTATTAGTCACATACCAGTAACTTAGTGCCAGCAAGCTGGGTCAAGCATGGATTATCTGAAAGAGTATAAGAGTTTTATCAATGGCTATTACCTTGCAGAGGGTCTTCGCATTACCATCGGCGTGGCGCTGCC
>JACMLD010000462.1 GCA_014379785.1 Chitinophagaceae bacterium | reverse complement strand
GAGAAGTTTTCAGCCAGTAAATTAAAAGTTTCATTTCCCAGATTCCATGAAAGGATGGCAGGTTTGTCACGGTATTCCATTACTTTATCCGTGACCTCTTCTATATATTTATTTACTTCGTCTTTGTCTTTTAAGTAATCTGTTTTTGGATCGAAATGAAAGCCATAAATCACTTTCAGTTTTTTCTCGTCAGCGATAGTGAGAATATTTTTGTCGTATAGTGTAGGTGCATAACGACTGATTGCATTCGCTCCCATAGCGCTGATGGCATTAAAATCTTTTTCAAGCTGACGGCGTGTAAGAGGATTTCTTCCATCTTTCCACGACTGGCTCGTATTATAAGCAACACCTTTTATGTAGAAAGGCTTTCCATCTACCAGCAAAGACCGTGAGGTGGATGAGGTATACAACGTAGAATTTGCAGGTAATTTTAGCCAGTCTGGATTTTCTCTTTTAACCAATCTGCCCATCGCGTTCGGCATGCTTTTGATGGTCCAGTCGATAAATTGCGTTGTGCTGTCGGGTCTCCAGGGCGTTATCCAGTTTTTGTCTTTGTCGGTATTAAACAAAACTGCCGATTTGATTTCCTTGTAGTCGTTGATTGTTGCCATCGCATCCGCCAGCCATTCGGTGTTATTGCCACCATATGAGGTGGAGCCAAATTCGGCAAGCATAACTGGTTTATGATGTGATAAAAGAAATTGGCGGTATGGGCGATAAACTTCTTCAAAAGATCTCCATTTGCCATCCCATGATGCCCTTCCATAGTTAAGCGCTGTTATTCCGATCCAGTCTACGTATTCATCACCCGGATAGTATTTGTTGAGTGTTTCTGAAAGCCACGGAGTGTATACCCAGGTAGCGTTCAATGCACCTTCATTCCTGAATATTTTTACCACACGACGGAATGCTGCTTTATAGTTGTCAGCCGCACTGAGTTTGGTAGATGCCCAGGGATATGCGAAGTTATCGGGCTCATGACCAAAGCGGATGAACACTGCAGCTTTGTGTGCTTTTATCATCTGAGTGTATGCTTTCACATATTCATCGTATGATCCGGCGGCTATGCTGCTCATTGCGTCACTCGAGTCTACCCAGGGTTCCCAGGTTATCATCGGTATTTTTCTTTTTGCCGCAATGGCTGTAAGAAGTTGGGATGGGAAACCTCCGGACATATTTGAACTCCAGGCATCATAGACAGATACTACAGACAGATCGGTGCCGGTAGATTTTTCGAATTGATCCAGAACGGAAAGTGATTGTGGATTGTTTATGGCCGGGAGATAAACACCTGTATAGAAACCGCCGGTCTCCTTATTGTTAGTAATTGTTATTCCACTCAATTCTTCGATGTTTTTGTTTTTCCAGGTAACAAATCCGGCAGAGATAATTATCAGTATTGCAAGAACTGGCGCACCGTTTCTCAGGCAGCCATAGATAAAAGAGAAGATATGACCATTGGCTGCATAAAAAAAGCCTGCGAGTTTTTTTGCCGGTCGGATCAGCGCAAACCTTGAGCGGACAGAGACGATGGCAAGTTGCTGGCTTAAGAAAACGACAATCAGCATCATAATCGCATTCAATAATGCGAATCCGGCCATGATAAAATTGTAAGGATTCCAGTCGCGCGAAAGCCCATAAACCACCGCCGAGATGGAGACAGCCGCTACGGTAAAATTCGGAATACTGAGAACCCAGTTATTTGTCAGCGAGTCTTCTTTGGGTGTGGGTATATATGGAACACGAACCCCGAAAATGGTGTAGAAGAATCCGATGCAGTAAACCCACCAGGTACCTATTAATAAAATACCTCCTGCAATATGAAATCCCCGTTCCTGCGGTTTCATCAGCCATCTTTGAGAAAACTGTCTGATGAGCAGGATAATCATTACCAATGGAAGCAGTAGCCAGACCAGTTCAGCTTTACCGAAATAGAGCGGTACTTCCATGGTAAACAAAGCGATAATGGGGATAAGGAAATCGATAAGGCTGACAAGACCGGCGGCAAAATGTAATGGCAGCAGAAAATAATGCATTTTTTGCCGCAAAGAAAATCCCCGAAGCATTTTTGGATATGCATGAAACAGAAGGTCAAAAGTGCCCCTTGACCATTTCAGCTGCTGTTTGTAATAGGCATTGATATTGGCCGGGACGAGTCCCTCGGCAACAATTTTTGGATGGTAAACTGATTCCCATCCCGCGGCATGCAGCTGCATGGCAGTGTGCATGTCTTCTGCAAGACCGGCAGCATGGCCGCCGATAGAATCAAGGGCGGCGCGTCTGAATGTGCAGTTGGCGCCAATCGCCTGGGCAGTGCCGTAGGTATTCATACCCATCATCAACGGGCCGTAAAATGTATAGGTTTGCTGGGCTGCGCCTCTGGCTATCCAACTGCTGGAAGAATTTTTATATGCCTGTACAACCTGTACAAATCCAACTTTTTCATTTTCAAAAAAGGGAATTACTTCATCGAGAAAATCTGGTGATGGCACATGGTCGGGGTCAAGGACAACGCAAATTTCCCCGGTGGCCTGCTGCAATGCGTTGTTGATATTCCCGGCTTTTGCATTGGTTTTCAGGGTCCTGGTAACATGCCTTACGCCAAGCCGGTCGCAAAGGGCTTTCAGAGCGGGATCGTTTCCTTCGTCGCAAAGCCATGTGGTGTGCGGGTAACGGACATTGACCATTGCGGTCAGGGTCTCTTCGATCATTTCGAAAGGCTCTCCCGGCATGGCTGTTGTCAGCATATCAACAGTCCAGGTCCTGGTCAGCTCCGGACGGACGGACGTACTGATCGCCCAGTAGTGATACCATTCGAAGAGGAGCTTTAAGAATTTGTAAGACAGGGAGATGCAAAGTAACAGATATAGGGGGGTGTACCCGCTGTTTTGCTCTTTTAGATACCAAGCGGTAAAAACAGCCAGAAAGCAGATGCCTGAAAGAATCAGTAATCGGATCGCGAGATTTTCGTGACCAGAAGCCTTAATAAGTTTAATAACTTTCCTCATAGAGTGTCTTGCGCTAGTCTACAGCGAGGAATTGCAAAGGATAGCGGTATGGCAAGACAAGGAATTGGGTGCGGTTAAGTGCGCAAGGTAGAAAACAAATCCGGCATTTGAAAGCTGTCCGGCTCCGATCCGTGTCGGGGAAATACAATATCAGGGACCGTTTTTCAGTTTCTTGGGTATGAAAAAGTTGATTTTCTCTGGTTTTTGCCTCCTGGTGGGTATGGGTTCGGTTTATGGACAATCCATTTCCAGGAAACTCGTTGTGGCCGACGACACAATCGAGTTTAGCCGGGTCATCCCAAAAAATGGATTTATGCGGACCTATCTCTCCACGAATACCGAAATATGGGATTTGGCTGCAGATAAGAAAGATTGGGTGCGTGCTTCACAAAATGTCCTGATTTGCATTGAGGGTGAGTATAAAAACGGAAAAAGAGAGGGCCTTTTCACCTCTTATGTCATTGACAGTGCGCAGCACGTAAGCCGGT
>JACMLD010000461.1 GCA_014379785.1 Chitinophagaceae bacterium | reverse complement strand
TATCCGTATAAACAATTGTTTTTACACCTCCTTCGAAGGTATACAGCAATATCATCAGCAGAATAGCGAATGCAGTCACCCAGAAAGGCACACCCATGGCGTCGAGAATAAAAATCTGCATGACATTGATCACCAGGTAAAGTCTCGCCGTTGCGCCCACTGTCCTTGATATAATGAAAAACAATGCGCCGGTTTTATACGCGGTGAACCCAAACCGCTGGCGCAGGTAATTATAAATGGATGTCAGGTTGAGCTTGTAGTAAAGCGGCAGAAGGACAAATGCAATCACAACATATCCTATCAGGTAGCCAATCACTACCTGCATGTAGCCAAATGCATTAACCGCTACAGTGCCGGGTACGGATACAAAGGTCACGCCCGAAAGTGAGGTGCCGATCATTCCAAACGAAACCAGCATCCAGTTAGAGCTCTTATTTCCGATAAAGAAACTATCGTTGGTAGAATTGCGCGAAGTAAACCATGCAACGCCCAGCAGAATGGCAAAATAGGCAATCACAAAGGCAAACAGGACCATCGAAGACATAGGCTCACGTTGAAATAAGGTAATTATTCAAAATATCTTTGAAGGTATAAAACTCTTTGTTAAGTTGTGTATGATATGACGATTGAATCAGTAGCAGTATTTTGCGGATCAAGAAACGGCAACAATCCATTGTTTGTAAAACATGCGGCAGAACTAGGGAAGCACCTTGCTATGCTCAACCTGAAGCTGATTTATGGCGGAGGGAAAAAAGGTCTTATGGGTGCACTTGCGGATGCAGTGCTGCACAATGGCGGGAATGTGATGGGCGTTATTCCAAAAATTCTCATTGAGTGGGAGCATCAGCATGAAAGCCTGACGGAACTGGCTGTTGTGGCCGACATGCACAGCAGAAAAAAAATGATGTACGACATGAGCGATGCTGCAATTATTCTGCCGGGAGGCTTTGGCACGCTCGACGAACTGTTTGAGATGGTCACCTGGAATCAACTCAAGATCCACGATAAAAAAATCTATATTCTCAATTCCGCAGGATTTTACAATCACCTGCATCATCACCTGCGACTGCTGGAAAAAGAAGATTTTTTATATGAGCCGCTCGACGAAAGAGTGATTTTCTGCAATACCCCGGTAGAAGTATTTAACCGGATCAGCTGATCTTAAAAACCTGCGTTGAATCCGAAGCTATAAAAAATCCGGCTTCCGTAAGGTGTTCGGTCGCTGTTCAGCACATCATATTGTGCCATCACGATCACTGCCCCGTTTCTTCCCGTCGGAATAGCACCACCCGCTCCTACCAGCAACGACGGCACAAGGCCATTTCTCTTAGAGATTCTATCGCCACCCGGATAATATTCTTTTAGTTTCTCCGTCACATAATTCAATTCGGGCTGGGCTTGTATGAGGATCTGCTCGATCGGATATACTCTGCCAAAAACGTTCAGTCCAATAACACTGTAATTGCTACGTGCATAAGTAACATTGTTGAAATCGCGGTATTTGAAAGAAGAGTAAATGCCATTGATACCTACACCGGCAGCAATGTATCTGTTGAACCGATAGCCGAGCTGAGGAGAAAGATTTACGAGCGTATAATCTCCGAAGTTTGCTCCGAAGTTGCCGCCAAAAAACATTTTTTCTTTGTCGAAACCCTTTTTTTCCTCAGGTACCTGTGGCTCGTCCTGCGCAAAAGCCAGGCTGCCGAATACAAATACAAGGACCGCTGTAATCAATGTTTTTTTCATACGAGATCAAAAATTTTACCTGCATTCAGAATACTGTTCGGGTCGAAAGCCTTTTTTATTTCGCGCATCAGGTCGAGTTGTTTCTTTTCAAACATGATGTCCATATAACCTTTTTGTACCAGGCCCACTCCGTGTTCTCCGCTGATGGTGCCACCGAGTTTTTTAACCAGCTGAAACAATGCGCGGAGGCCAGCGATTATTTCCGGATCTGCCTGGCTGTTTGGACTACCGGGTTTGGCTACACGAATATGCAGATTGCCATCACCGGCATGGCCGTAGCAAACCGCCTTGAAACCAAATTTCTTACCGATTTCTTTCACTCCGCTGATCAGTTCGGGCAATTCGGCTCTGGGCACAACGGTATCTTCTTCTATCGTGTAACCGGCGAGCTTGACCGCTTCGGCTACCCTTCTTCTCAGTTTCCACAACTCCGCTTTTTGCTGTGCATCGTCGGCAAAAAATATTTCACCTGCTCCAAACTGGTTCAGTAATTCGCCAATCGCTTCCATCTCTCCCATCAGCACATCCATGTTGTTTCCATCCACTTCTATGATGAGATGTGCTGCTATATCGTCTGTGACAGGTACGGCAGTACTGCCAACCATTTCGCTAACTATCTTGAGTGCATCTATCTCTACCAGCTCAAGCGCGCTTGGCGTAAAACCTGCTCTGAATATGGCACTGACCGCGGCACCGGCATTTGGCAAAGAAGCAAACGGCACGAGCATCAGCAGATCATATTTTGGCAAAGGAAGAAGCTTCAATACAATTTTTGTGACGATTGCCAGGGTTCCCTCACTGCCAACAATGAGTTGAGTGAGATTATATCCCGTACTGTTTTTTAGTACATTGGCGCCCGTCCACATGATTTCACCGGTTGGCAGGACGATCTGCAGATTCAGCACATAATCTTTCACCACCCCATATTTCACAGCCTTGGGACCGCCGCTGTTTGCAGAAATATTGCCACCAATAAAACAGGAGCCCCTGCTGCTGGGATCAGGCGGGTAAAAAAGTCCTTTCTCTTTTACTGCATCCATCAGCACTTCGGTGATGACACCCGGTTCGGTTGTTATCTGCAGATTTCTTTCGTCAATCGAGAGTATGGTATTCATGCGATCGGTGCTGAGCAAGACCCCACCAAGATGTGGCAATGCTCCACCACTGAGACCGGTACCTGCTCCACGTGGTGTGACTGGAATGCGGTTTTCATTGCAGATAACCATTATGGCACTGATCTCTTCGGCAGTGCGCGGCCTGATCACGACATCCGGTAAAAAAACGAGGTTTTCGGTTTCATCATGGCCATAATTGCCGAGAGATTCCTCATCAACAAGCACAAACTTTTCACCAACGATCTGCCTGAAACTATCAAGCAGGGCAAACAATTTGTTTTCTGAAACAACAACAGCCTGCATGCGATTTTAATTTTTGCAAAAATCGGTAAATGTGTGGACTATAAAAAACCGCTCTTAAAAAGTCGGACAAAGAGACTGTCTCCGTGTGCCATTGAATTCCTGGTAAAAGCCCTGCTTTATCAATGAAAATTCAAACGCACCTCTCGCCCCATTGTAATTTTTGAGTGTCGATGTGGTTACATCGTATGTGAAATTCATCTTGAAGTTCTTCCATTGAAACCCGACCATGGGAATGATGGCATCGCCCATGCGATAATATGCACCGCCTACCAGCTGCATCTCGCCGTCGCCGCTCAGATTGTAGTTTGCGTTGAGGCCGCCGACCAGCTCACTTGCCTTTGCCTGTTGCGTGTAGTAGGCCATGGGATTAATGATCACCATTTCATTTACCTTGATACTCGCATTGGCAAAACCAATGTATCGGGGAGCCAGCCTGTTGTCAAAATTATTGTCGGTTGTAAAAAATGTCTCGCGCGGACGGTTGAGGTGATGGATGGAGAAGCCTCCGTTCACATAAAGATTTTCGGTCGGGAAATAGGCATAGTTCACTCCTGCCTGCACATCCAGATAATTTGTACTCGTTGCCTCAAAAGCCACTGAAGTTGGTATGCCTGCATCAAAAAATCCGGTGGCCTTATTAAACTGATCAGGAAATTTTAATTGCGTGGGGTCGATTCTTTTGTTTGCCCATCCAACATTGAAGCCTGCAGTCACCAGGCTCGCATAACCTATCATCTGGTGATAAGCGAGACTGCCGTAAACCTTTGTGGATGTCAGTTTTCCCGCACCGGCCACATCACGGAGTATTACGCCGCCGACGCCCAGCCATCCGTTTTCAAAACGGTCCCGCAATATCTGTGCATCACCAAAAATACTGATCGACTTATACGGCACACTCATCACATTGACCCATTGGTTGCGGTAGTTTGCACCGATACGGTAATCTGCATCAGGAATAAATCCTGTGTTGGCAGGATTGGTTGTGAGCGGTGAATTGAACCACTGAGAAAAATGCATGTCCTGACTAAAACCATTGCTGCCGGCCATCACTGCCAGGGCAACAATCCATGTGCGCAGAGCGCCGGTCTTTCTGTTCTCACTCATCTTCATAACTTTTACTATTAACAAGCAAATCGCTATCTGATCAACGTAATATCACCCTTTTTGGTTGTCCTGGTTCCATCAGAAAACTCTACTTCGAGCGTGTAGGCATAGACATCCATTGGCTGAACAACTCCCTTGAACTTTCCATCCCAGCCTTTTGTGCGGTCAGCAGTCTCGAACACCAGGTTGCCAAAACGGTTGTAGATCCTCCATTGCATTCTTGCAATACCATATCCCCGCACATAAATCACATTGTTGAGTGAATTGCCAAGCGGTGTAAATGCATTTGGCAGGTCGAGTTTTGGTACGATGATGCTTTGCAGCGGCACGCAGACCGTATCTACACAACCGATATCGTTTGATGCAAAAAGACAGGCGGTAAAGGTTCCGGTAGCATTGTACAAGTGCTCTATATCAGACCTGCTGCGCGTTCTGAGCGTATCTCCATCACCAAAATCCCAGTTAAACAGCGTAGCATCAGGAGAACTGGTGTTGGTAAAGGTGTATGGAAAATTTTCCTGGGCAGTCAGTGGCGAATAGGTAAACGCCGCTGTTGGCTTGCTGCTAATCGTTATGGTGGTTGACGTTGAGTCGATGATATTACAGGTTGCAGGATCCGTCGCCACCAGTTTGATGGTGAAGGTACCCGGCAATAAATAAGTATGTGTAGGATTGATATCGGTCGATGTGGTTCCGTCGCCAAAATCCCAGAAGAATGTCTGCCCAGCCAGCGATATGTTATTAAACACAGCGTCGTAAGGCGCACAACCTGCGGCCGGTGTTTCAAACAGCGCATCCACCAGAGGCGCTACGCGCAATGTCTGGGAAATGGAATCGGGTGAATTACAATAGTTGGTATCCGGCATGATGAGCTTTACCACATAAGTACCGGGTGAGGCGTATGAATGCGTCAAGGCTCCCGGACCAGAAGGCACGCGGGTACCGTCGCCAAAATCCCATATAAACGATGTATTGCCAAAAGGTTTGGCTGCCGGTGACGTAGAGGTATTGTCGAACCGGTAGGATAGTGATTGACAGGGAGGCAGCTTTGTAGCGGTGAAGCCAAGAAATGCCTGGTCGTCTCTTACTGTGACGGTAGTATAGGCTGTATCGCGGATATTACAGGTGGTGGAGTCAACCCCCACGAGCATCAGCCGGTAAGTACCGACATTGTTATATGTATGAGACACTTCGAATCCGGAAGTCGCGGTGTCGGGACTGCCATCACCAAAATTCCAGATATAGTTTTTTGCGTTACGGACGGTATCGCGGAAAGTGACTGTCAGCGGCACACATCCTGTGGTATCAAAGGCGCCTCCGATAAATGCCCTGACGCCCGCATCGACACCGGCGTAATTGAAAGAAATTTTCAGTGCACCCAAATTACAACCGTCCTGACCCGCTCCATTCACTGGTCCCACGGCACCGGGTGTAGTGAGATAAGGTGGGTTCAGCTGTCCGCCGAAGCAGTTTGCGCAGAGCGCCTGATAGATCACTCCCTGCTGGTCGAAGCGACTGGTGCCACCGTCAACGTGCTCACCAAAACCTCCGCCCTGTCCAAAAAAACTGCCGTACAAGAGGGAAGCAGCATCTTTTTTTATCACGATAAAATAAAAATCCTTGTTGTCTGTACTGAGCTTCAGCGCATCAGGAGTAGTGGGCATGCCTGTGGTGCCTGACTGGCCGAAAGGATCGGCTTCGTTGCTGATCCATCCACCCCATCCGGAGATATAAATGTTTTCACAACGGTCAACCAGGAATGCGATGGGCGAAATATTTGGCAGCGCAGAACCGGAGCCATACACCGTAGAATATACGTAGGCAGAAAGATTCTGACTGAGCTTTGATACAAATTGCTTGGAGCCCGGATTTACAAAAGCCGCATTGAACACTCTCCAGGAACCATCTGATATACCCATCACATAGGGAAACCCGAACCGATCGAATTTCAGTCCGTAGATGGCATCATAGCTGGGCGTACCAAGGTAGGTGGAGCGGACGATAGAACCACCGGCGTTGTTGATCTCTGTTACAAATCCATCTGCGCCGCCGCCTGCATTTGCGGGTTGTACCACGGTGGCGTTTGTACCCGGGAAATTGCCACTGGCGGTGGCCCCTGCAACAAAGACCTGATTGGTAGTTGGACTCAGATCTATCACGAAAGCAGCATCGTCACCTGAGCCACCAAGATAGCTGCTCCAGATAATGCCTGTACAGGTCGGATTTATTTTCAGCACCACGCCGTCCTGCAGACCGCCGCCGAAGGCGGGCTGAAATGCGTTTACTATAGGAAAGTTGTTTGACTGAGTCTGTGAGGCGATATAGATATTTCCTGCGGGGTCGAGGTTAACTTCACCTCTTGCGTCATCTCCATAAAAACGGATGGTAGACGAGCGGCCAATACCACTGTTCAGCTGGTCCTTTATATTGATACCGTCATTGGCATTACCGCCGATGCGAAGCGCCCCAATAAGGCTGTTGCCGTTGGCACTGAGCTTTGCGACAACGAGGTCTGAGGAACCCTGCCCACCACCCGGACCAACAAGTGTTCCCGGAAAATTAGAAGAATAGGTCCTGCCCATGATTACCAGGTTTCCCTGTGGATCACAGATAAGGCTGTGCGGTGAATCGTTTTCACCGCCGCCCAGATAGGTAGCATACAGCCTGGCCGTACCGTTACGGCTGAATTTCATAATACCCATATCCGTTCCACGATTGCCACTGCCGCCGCCAAAACTCTGGTCATAAGCACCGGGAGTGGTAGGAAAGCCTGGCAGGAAACAGGTGGAGCCGGAAAAAAGAGCGCCATCCGGTCCTGGTGTAGCTGTAAAACCGTAGTTATCCGAACCTCCTGTGAAGGAAGAAAATATCAGTGTGGGATCGATAATCAGAGGCAGGTTGCCTGAATAGGCTTTGAGTTTGAACTTTACCGTGTTGCCATTGATGATCTCATATTTAGCACCGATTTCTTTTTTGCCTTTCGGTCCGTCAAACTGGTATGAATAAGGTGCCAGTTCTTTTACCTCTCCAACAGAAGTAGAGATGATCAGCTGGTTGTTTCTGATGCTGAGCTTGTCTGCCCCGGTATACTTCATGGTGATCAAACTGGCGTTGGCACCGGGATTGACAATGAAATCGTATTTGAGCGTTCCGTTGTCAGCATAGTACCTTATGTCGATGCCCGGGTAGATATTGCGATACACGACCGCCCGGTAAACTTTTACATCAGATTTCCATTTTGACGGGTCGTTACCGATAAAGTAGTTGTGATAAAACTCCTGGATTTTCTCCGGCTGGATCTGTGCCGATTCACTGGCACCAACGAATTCCACCTGGTAGGCATGTGAACGGATTAGAAAAGAGTCATTTTTTAGCCGAAGTCCATCGGGGCCGCCAAGCGGAGCTGCCGGTGTCTTAGCGGCGGCGGTGCTCACAGATTTTGCATTGCTGCCCGGGTGGTGTCTGTGAAGAATTTTTTCGAGGTCGGCCCGGCTTTTAAGGTCAACGGTGAATCCTTTTTGCTGCAAAAAAAAGCCGCCCGCGCCGATGTCTCCGGTAAATTTTACACGGCTGTCCCACTGGCCTTTGTTTTCTACAAAATCAAAATTGCTGTTATTCTGTGCCGCTGCCTGAAGAGTTATCAGGAAGGGGGCGAGGAAAATGAGTATGTATCTTTTTGTATTCAAACGCTTCATCTAATTTACCAATTTAAAACGTTACTGCCCTGCTAAATCTTGTCTGTGAAATCACGTATATCAACCAAGTGGATCTACGAGATCCGGCTCCAGCCCGTTTTACCTTTCTGGGACTGGAGAAATGTTTTCAGTTGTAAATTATCTGGTGAATTAAGGTCTGGGTCTGCGTCTAAAATGGATTGGGCAGTCTCTCTCGCTGCCTGCATGATTTGTTTGTCTGCCAGCAGATTTGCGAGTTTGAAATTCAATTCGCCGCTCTGCCTCGTGCCGGAAATATCTCCCGGTCCCCGCAGCTCAAGATCCTTTTCAGCGATTTTGAAGCCATCATTGGTAGAACACATGATCTTGATACGTTCTTTGCTATTAATGGTTGGTTTGACACCTGTTAATAATATACAAAAACTCTGATCCGCGCCTCTTCCGACCCTTCCTCTCAGCTGATGCAGCTGGGAGAGGCCAAACTTTTCGGAGCTCTCGATCACCATGACAGAGGCGTTTGGAACATTCACCCCCACTTCTATCACGGTAGTTGAGACCATGATTTGAGTATCGCCTTTTACAAATCGCTGCATATTGGTTTCTTTCACCAGGGCGGTCTGGCGACCATGCACCATGCTGATCCAATATTTGGGTTCCGGAAAAAAAGCTTTCACGTTTTCATATCCGCGCATCAGGTTTTCGTAATCCAGTTTTTCGGATTCTTCTATCAGCGGAAAGATGATGTATGCCTGTCTGCCTTTGGTGATTTCTTCTTTTATAAAATCCATCACTTTCGCCCGCGCATGTTCGAAACGGTGCACGGTTTTGATAGGCTTTCTCCCCGGCGGCAGTTCATCGATCACGCTGTAATCCAAATCGCCATAAGCTGTCATGGCCAGTGTTCTGGGGATTGGCGTGGCGGTCATCACCAGAACATGGGGCGGTATCGCGGCCTTTTTCCAGAGCCTGGCTCGTTGTGCCACTCCAAATCTGTGTTGTTCGTCAACCACCGCGAGTCCGAGATTTTTGAATTTTACAGGATCTTCCAGCACGGCATGCGTTGATATCAGGAAATGAACCTCACCGTTTTCGAGGGCGGGGAAAAGAATATTTCTGGCAGATTTCTTTGTAGAACCGGTCAGGATTTCAATTCTGACCGGCATGCCTTCGAGTAATTTTTTCAGACCGGTATAATGCTGGTTGGCAAGAATTTCTGTCGGCGCCATCAAAACGGACTGAAAGCCATTGTCTGCGGCGAGTAACATACATAATAGGGCAACTATCGTTTTACCGCTTCCAACATCTCCCTGGAGCAGGCGATTCATTTGCCGGCCGTGGCCTGTATCGTTTCTTATTTCTCTCAGCACTCTTTTTTGCGCACCCGTCAGTTCAAATGGCAGATGATCCTTGTAAAACCGGTTAAAAAGGTCGCCCACCTGGCTGAAAATATTGCCCTGACTGTACCGGTGCCTCTGACTTTTGATCAGTCCCATGCGAATCTGGGCGATAAAAAGCTCTTCGAATTTGATGCGGTTCGTCGCTTTTTCGAAGGTGTCCGCATCGGCGGGAAAATGCATATTTCTGATGGCCTCGTAGCGCGAGGGGAAACCAAACTGGCTGACGAGTTTACCGGGCAGATTTTCGGGTAAGTCCCGCTCTTTTATCATCGCAATCAGCTGCTGGGTCAATTTTCCGATCTGGCGACCGCCGAGTCCACGCGTTTTCAGCTTTTCTGTCGCGGGGTATACAGGTTCCAGAAAATTTTTCCCTTCCGCCTTATCAGGAGTAAATGCTTCAATTTCGGGGTGATTTATCTGGGGAAGTCCGAGAAAAAATCCCAACCGCCCGTAAACCAGGTAAACCGAGCCGAGCACCAGGTTTTTCTGCACCCAGCTGATGCCCTGAAACCATACCAATTCGAGGGTGCCGGTGTTGTCGCGCAGTTGTCCAACCAGCCGCTTACCAGCCTTTTCTCCCATCACTTCCAGGCTCACCAGCCTGCCAGCTGCCTGTAAAAAGTCGATGGCAGGTGTAATGGAACCAATAGGTGTAAGCCGGGTACGGTCGATATGCCTGAGCGGAAAATGCTCCAGCAGGTCCTGAAAATTGAAAATTTCGAGTTCTTTTTTCAGCATATCGCCCTTGAGAGGGCCAACACCTTTCAGGTATTCAATCGGATTGGCTAATATGGATGCTGTCTGACTGATATATTTGTTTGCGTGAAAATAAATAATACATCTAACACTTTGTGCGTTAATACAATGCCGGGACCGCCAGATGCTGCTCCTGAAAAAATTATAGCATAGATTTGAAGTTTAAAACCACCCTCCCTTATGCGTCCAATAGGTATCCCCGCTCATGTTCAGGAACATAACCAGCCGAATGCTGCACTGCAGTTAAAAGTGGAGGGGATCAGGCAGAGATTTTCAGCATTGCTGAAGGGAGAGCCTGAGGTAAGCATTGTCATGCCGGCCTATAACGAAGAAGAAAATATTCTGGGAACGCTTTCATCGCTCAGCCGCACCACCACAAACCGTTCAGTGGAGTTTGTCGTGGTGAATAACAATTCAAAAGATCGGACCGAGAGCATTGTATTGTCTACCGGCGTTCGTTGCATAACCGAAACCAAACAGGGCATCACACACGCAAGAAATGCCGGACTTTCTGCTGCCAGAGGAAAATACATTCTCAACGCAGACGCAGATACCATTTATCCGCCCGAGTGGGTAGAGCAGATGGTTCGTCCGCTCGACGACGAAAAGAATGCGGTAACCTATGGCAGGTTTTCATTTATTCCCGTTGCCGGCACTCCAAGAATCGTGTATGTCATTTACGAATACATCGCCGACCTCATGCGGTATTTCAACAAATATTTCAGAGAAGAAGCGGTGAATGTATATGGATTCAATTCAGGATTCAGGAAGGCGCAGGGAGATGAAGTAGAAGGCTTCAATCATCCGCCGCAGGCAAATGAAGATGGCTGGATGGCGCTGAAACTCCGCAACAAAGGTTTCGGAAAACTATATTATGTGACCAATATCCGCGCGCTGGTGTGGACCACCGACAGACGCATCCAGATGGATGGTGGCCTGCTGAAAGGCTTTCTCAAGCGTATTAAACGAGTCATTACCGGCAAACGTCAGAGCGCCGGTCCCAAACTTACTTAGCAGATTTTCTCACGTACACTTCAACCCAAGCCTGTAAACTTGGCTTACGGGGAGCAGTAAACGAATCTACCCTTTCATAATTTGCAAGTAGCGTTTCCCTTACTTCCATCGGATAAAAATTATTCAGATAAGGGATGTATTCAAAAATCACCAGGTCATAATAATTCTTTCGGATGCGATCGTTAAACATATCAGTTTCTTTCTGAAACATGCCCACTCCTTTGTGATACCATAGCGGGTATTCATCGTTCTTCTCCAGTTCATATTTCATTACCTGCACCAGCGGTGTCAGTTCAGACATGTTCAGCACTTTCGCGCCCGGTTTCCTGGCAACATCCATTTTCAGGAGACGCTCGATCCCATCGGCCGTGGGACCAGGCAAGAGCATTTTGCCAAAAGCTGGATAGGGAACGGTTCTCCACAAGTGCATTGGCACATCGGTGGTATCCGGTTTCAGAATGAGATAGGTTTTTTTATTGACCACCCCGTCTGTTGTAGTGATCGCCTGCGGTTTCACAACAAACTTTTCAATGTATTTCCAGTACACGCTGCTCCACCAGATCATAATTCCCGCTCCCGCTACAATGATTGTCTTCCATTTGCTGTAATCGATTGGCAGAAAATAGGCTGACATCGCCAGGATAAAAGCGATGGCAAAGCTGTGAAAAAAGATGTTGTTATCGGGAGGTATATAGCTGGTTGTCTGAAAGATTGCCGCCTCGGCAAGTATTCCCAGGGTGAGTAGAGTGAATACCATTTTGTATTTATCCTGCCAGAAAGTTTTAAATGATTTGATATGGGCGAGGAGGAGTATAAAAATGATGAATATGTAAAACTTGATAAACTGTGAGTTGTTGAAGAAATCGTCTGCCAGGTCCGCCACCGAAAACCGGGAAATATGCGGGGGCTGGCCGTGGTTGAACCAATAACCAAAACGGTATTTGATAAACGGAGCAATGAGCAGTACGCCTGTGAGAATGAATCCCGAAATGAATACCAGCGGCTGTTTCCAGCTTTTTTCGTGTATGGCGTTGTATAATACCAGCACGAGGCATATCATCAAAGCCATTCCGCCGCCATCCTGTTTTGTAAAAAATGAAAAGAAAGTAAATACACCACTCAGAACGAGCCAGGCATAACGCCATTTTTTGCCCTCGTTAAAAATGAATTTCGTAAGAAATGAAAGCGCCACCAGCTCATACACGATCACCGTATGGTTGTACCAGGGCCAGTAATTGAGAAATGAATACGATATCACAAAAAGCAGTACAAGCAAAAAGCGCATGCCGTCGCGCAGTGAAAAATTCTTAAGAATGGATCGGAATGAAAGGCCGGCGATGATGTTGAGAAATACCTGGGCTTTCACCAGGCTCATCATAAATGGTCCGAATATTTTGAAGAAGATTGCAGGCACCACCCAATACATATACCCCAGCGGAGTTCCAAAATCACGGTAGGGAATATGACCCTCAGACATGCGGTACGCACCTTCGTAGGACAGGAATATGTTTAACCGGTAAGGGAAATTTCCTGCAACGAGGGGAAAACATGCAATGGCAACAATGATGAGGATTTCGGCCAGGGGTAAAAAACGTTTCATTTTTTCGATTTCGCGTGTAAAGTAAGTAAACCAAAAGCATACTTACAAAGTATTGCAGGGCTCCAATTTATGGATTATCTTGGCGCCCAGTAACAGAAAACCGCAAATGTCCCCCTATATCAAGCTGCTCCGGCCCAAAGACTGGGCTAAAAACCTTTTCCTTTTTTTACCAGTTTTTTTCGGTGGTAAACTCTTTGACATTCCAAGGATTGAACACCTGATCGCGGGATTTTTTGCATTCTGTTTCACTGCCAGCGCCGTATACATCATCAATGACTACCGCGACCGCGAAGACGACCGCAAACACCCCAAAAAATCGCTGCGGCCGATTGCGTCGGGCAAGGTAAAACCGGGTACTGCACTCGTCATTGCAGTTTTTCTGATTCTGGCAGGATTTATCCTGGCATGGATAGCCGATCCAAAATTTCATTTTCTTTCCATACTGGTGTTTTACTTTCTCATGAATCTGGGGTATTCGATGGGACTAAAAAACATTCCCATCCTCGATATTCTTATTGTGGCGATTGGCTTTTCGCTGAGGGTAAAGTCCGGTGGATATATTGCCGATGTCTCTGTATCTCTCTGGCTCAATCTGATGGTATTTCTGCTTGCATTGTTTATGGCCATCGCCAAGAGACGCGACGACATTATTCTCAAAATGGAAACGGGCATCGATATGCGAAAAGCGGTAAAGGGTTATAACGTTGATTTTCTGAATATCATGCTGGCGATGTTCAGCGGAATTATTATCATGACCTATATCATGTATTGTGTGTCGCCCATCACCATTTCGAATATGGAGACATATCATCTGTATTATACCTGTATTTTTGTGATAGCCGGACTCATGCGGTATCTGCAGATTACACTGGTGCAGAACCAGGCCGGCTCGCCTACCGAGATCCTCTACAAAGACCGATTTATCCAGGTTACGATTCTGCTTTGGGTTGCTTCCTTTTATGCCTTATTGTATTGGAAAGACAAATCAATTTTTAGCTGATGCACAAAAAGATCGCAAACTGGGGGAATTTCCCTGTTAAAGAAACCGAAGAGAAATCTTTTTCTTACCCGGATGAACTGAAAAATCTCGTTACCTCCAGAACAAATATCATTGCCCGGGGAAACGGCCGCTGCTATGGCGATGCCTCCCTCGCAGAAAATACTTTTTCCACGCTGAAGTATGATAAGGCGCTTTCATTCGACACAGAAAACGGAATTTTTGAATGTCAGAGCGGCATGATGCTTTCTGATATTCTCGAAGTAACTGTTCCGAAAGGATGGTTTCTGCCCGTGACGCCTGGTACAAAGCTGATTACGGTCGGCGGTGCCATCGGAAGCGATGTGCATGGCAAAAATCATCATGTGGACGGATGTTTTGGTCACCACGTCAGGGAAATGGACATCATGCTCGCAACCGGTGAAATTGTCACCTGCAGCCAGCATATCCGGACCGATCTTTTTGAGGCCACCTGCGGTGGAATGGGACTAACGGGCATCATTATGCGCGTAAAATTCGGATTGAAGAAAATCGAAAGCTCCTATATCCGGCAGAAGCAACTGAAAGCAGAAAATCTCGAAGAAGTCATCCGCCTTTTTGATGAATACAAAGACTATACTTATTCTGTTGCCTGGATCGACTGTCTCAAAAAAGGCAGGCATTTTGGACGAAGCATTCTCATACTCGGTGAACATGCCACGCTGAACGATCTCAATGAAAATCAGAAAAAAGAACCGCTGAAGCTGCCGAAAAAAAAGCAGATAAATTTTCCTTTCAATCTCCCTTCATGGGTGCTGAATACTTTCACTGTAAAGGCCTTTAACTTTCTTTACTACGGCAAGAACTTTAAGAAAGAGATCAATAACATCGTTTCATACGAACCATTTTTTTATCCCCTCGATGCGATTCTGAACTGGAACCGTGGATACGGCAAGAAGGGTTTTATCCAGTACCAGTTTGTGTTGCCGTTGTCTGCAAAAGATGGCCTGGTAGAAATTCTGCAAATGATCAGCGATAAGGGAATGGGTTCATTTCTCGCCGTGTTGAAAGTATTCGGTCACCAGGACAGTCTGATTTCATTTCCGATGGAAGGCTATACGCTGGCGCTCGACTTTCCGGTAAGAAAAGGCTTGTTTGAATTTTGTGATGAAATGGACAAGGTCGTTCTCAAACACGGAGGACGTTTATATATGAGCAAAGATGCGAGAATGAAGCCCGAAGTACTCGCAGCAGGCTATCCCTCACTCGACACCTTCAAGGATATTGTAAAAAAATACGACCCTGCTCATAAGTTTACCTCACTGCAATCGGAGAGGTTATTGTTAACGAATAATTGAAAATAGATGCCTACCGTCCTGATTCTTGGTGCAGCCTCCGATATGGCTCAGGCCATTGCAAAGTCGTTTGCAAAGAATAAATACGATGTACAGCTTGCTGCAAGAAATACAGATCGGATCGAAGCGTCCAGATCAGATATACAGTTACGGTCAGGCGTAAACGTTAGTGTGCATTCTTTTGATGCGCTTGACTATAAATCCCATGAGCAATTCTTTCAATCGCTGAATCCGCGTCCGGACGTCACAGTCGTTGTATTCGGAGTGATGACCGATGAAGATGCGGCTTTCGAAGATTTTACCGCTGCTGCAAAAATGATCAACACCAATTTTACAGGTGCCGTTTCCATACTGAATGTTGTCGCGAAATATTATGCCGGCCAGAAGAAGGGCACGATTGCAGGCATCAGTTCAGTGGCCGGCGAACGCGGAAGGCAGAGTAAATTGATTTACGGAAGTTCGAAAGCTGCTTTTACAGCTTATCTCGACGGACTGAGAAATAAACTATTTAAAGACGGGGTGCACGTGGTAACGGTGAAGCCGGGCTTTGTATATACGAAGATGACGGAAGATATCAAGCTGCCGGCAGCCCTCACTGCAAAACCTGAAGAGGTAGGTGATGCAGTGTACAATGCGGTCGTTTCAAAAAAGAATACAGTTTATGTGAAATGGATGTGGCGCTGGATCATGCTTATCATCAAGATGATTCCGGAGTTTCAATTCAAAAAAATGAAGCTTTGAAAAAAAGAATTGCTTTTTTTGATTTTGATGGTACCATTACCACAAAGGATACCCTTCTCGAGATTATCAAATACCATCATGGCAATGCGAAATTCCTCTTCGGCTTCGGCCTGAATGCGCCGTTCATTGCGGCTTTCAAGGCAGGCATCATCAGCAATCAGTCTGCCAAGGAAAGGGTGCTCCGTTTTTTTTTCGGCCGGATGCCTGTAAGTGTTTTCCAGGAAAAATGTGATCAGTTTGCAAAGGAGGAATTGCCGGCACTGTTGCGTCCAAAGGCGCTTGCAGAGATTCATAAACTCAAGGAACTGGGTGCTGAGGTGGTGATTGTGTCTGCCTCAGCGGGTCACTGGATCAGCAGCTGGTGTGCGGACAATAATTTAAAATTAATTGCCACACGGCTGGATGAAAACGATGGCAAGCTTACCGGAAAAATCAGCGGCCGGAATTGCCATGGAGATGAAAAGGTGGCAAGGATAAAAGAACTGTTTGATTTAAAGCAGTATGATGAAATATATTGTTACGGAGATACAAAAGGTGACAAGCCCATGCTAGGACTTGCCACCTTTTCGTTTTACGCTCCGTTTCGCTGATGGTTATTGCTTAACCACTTTCTGCATGATTTTGTAATCACTCCCCACTTTCACCTCAACGATGTAGAGACCTGGAACGAGGTCATTCACCTGGATAGTAGTGTTAAATGCGGCCTGGTCTTTCCTGATAAGTTGTTTCTTAGCAACACGTCCTGACAAATCGTAGATGACAATGCTGCCATTTCCTTTTGAGTCATTTTGTATTGACACAACCAACCTGTCATTAACTGGATTTGGATATATGTCTTCAATGAGTTTTCTGCCTGATGCGTTTATCACAACTACTTTTGACAGTTTGCTGTGAAGGTCGAGATCAACCTGGCGGAGGCGATAGTAAAGATTGCCTTTCGCTGGTTTTGTGTCTTTGAAAGAGTAGTTGGTAACCGCGTTTGTGGTTCCGGCACCCTTTACATTTCCGATGGACACGAAGTTGATGCCGTCCTCGCTTCTTTCAACCGCAAAGAAATCGTTGTTCTGCTCTGTTGCGGTTGCCCACTCAAGTAGAATTTCTTCGCCCTGACGCTGGCCTTTGAAGAAGGTGATTTCAACAGGCAGTGCGCCTGTGAGAACATTCACTTCTGTAGTATTTGTAGCGCTTAGACCCGCGCTGTCTGTTACGGTGAGTATGAATTTGTATTGGCCCTGTGTGAGATTCGAAATTGTAGGCGTTGACGAATTCATGTTCTCCGTAAGCGGAGTATTTGGTGCCTGCAGGATTGACCAGGTAAACGATACGATTGGACCATTCGGTGAGTAGGAACCGAATGCATTGAGCAATACCCAGTTTGAGCTAACTGTTTGCGGATCTCCTGCAAAAGCTACGGGTTGTGAAATGACATCGACATTTGTAACACTTACAGTCGTCCTTGCCTTGGCTGTGACACCGAGGTTATCGGTAACTGTCAGTTCAAAAAGATAAATGCCATTTTTCATGCCGGAGATGGTCGGGGTTGAGGAGTTCGCATTTACCATGGTTGCGGTATTCGGACCACTCAGCTGTGCCCAGCTGAATCCGGTGATGGTACCTGTGGGCGAATAAGATCCCCATGCGTTCAGCGATGTGGTTGCACTGCTGATAGCCTGGGCTGGTCCGGCCACAGCAACCGGTGGAAGTGGCGTACCAACCCCACTGACAGTAACCGTTGTCTGCGCGGTGCCGGTGGCTCCGAGGTTGTCCGTTACCGTGAGTTTGAAAGTGTACGCACCGTTGATCATATTGGAAATCGAAGGGGTCGAAGAGTTGGCATTTGCCATGGCAGCGGTGTTTGGTCCACTTACCTGGGTCCATGCAAAACCAGTGATAGTTCCAGTTGGTGAGTAAGAACCGTATGCATTCAGCAAAGTATAGCTGGCAGTAATGTT